>JADIMW010000022.1 GCA_017694415.1 Candidatus Caccoplasma merdipullorum | reverse complement strand
GGGGTTGGCTTTCTGAGTGTTATATAACCAATGACTTCCGCAGCATCAACCATAGTAAGAGCGATTGATGAATGTCCGTCTATGTATTTGTCATGATGTGAGTTAATATCATCTGCCGTAACAGGGTAACGCGAATACCTGTCGGCACACCATTGACGCATTTGATATTCGCTTTTCAGCCATCCGGCAATAATATTTGCATCAGCCGGATGGAATTCTCTCAATCGCAAAAGAATCTCGTTGCTCATATTCATTATTTGTTTTGCTCCTCAGCCCAACAGAGCGGATTATTAAATGCAGAAACGAGGCACTATAATGCCTCTTCTTAACTTGAAGGTTGTAGGAAACCATAGATGCAGATGGTTGCCCATACCTTTATTCCGTTATCTGTTATATAAATAAATGGCGAGGGAAAAGCATCGGTTGTCTGTATGTTTGTAATCATTCGTGATTTGTACTTACACTGCGCATATTGCTTGCCCTTCATAATCAGCAATCAAACATTGCCATATTCTTTTGTGTCAAAATCTTTTTAATAAGAATGACCCATTTTGATATAAAGGTCAAATCTTATAACTAATAATCTTACTCATATTTTACTCATATTAAGATTATTCATAGTCTGCCATTATCGTTCCACTCTCCATATAGAATACCTTTTCGGGTATTTTCGATAAATTTATTTAGACGGCTCCTGAATAGTCCCGGCTGATTCTTTTTTATTTGAATCGTATCAATTCTAACCTTTTTGTAAAGTTCAGGAAGTTGGAGAAAGTTATTCCATACTATAGGGTCCGACTGCAATTCGCTTAGAATATTACTATCTATCACGAACCCTTTGTCCGACATGTCCGGTAAAACTTTCCTTCCTGCATCTGTCATCAATCCCAATCTCTCCATTCTTCTGCATCGCTCCTTATTTAGTTCTGACCAATTGCTTTTGGGCTTTCTGGGACATAGTTTCTGTGCAGTTGTGTTATCAGGTAGTTTTTTTGTGGTACTGTCTATCCAACCGAAACACAAGGCTTCTTCTACAGCATCTATATACCAGAAAGTCCCGTCCTCTTTTGGTCTCCCCCGCTTTACCACGACCCAACATTCGGCTGCTTTATCGTGATTCTTTAGAAGCCATTCACGTAGTTCTGTCCTTGATTTTATATTCAATAAATTATGTATTTCCATTTGTAGAACTATGAACTTTCCAATAATGCAATAAAGATATCAAAAAGAAGTAACACAAATTTCATTTGACTACATCTATCTGCTAAATTTTAGCGATTTAGAAATTACAATTTGAATTCCCTGCATTTTCTTCCTTCTTCTTCTGGTTTTCGTATGTTTTGCCGTAATTTATTCCACTGTTCTTTGAAGCAATCCCCGATTCGGTTGTCTGTTTATGGTCAGAACAAGTTGCCGCTATCAGTCGGATTTTTGAGGGCTATATCTTGTCCCTTTGAAAGCAAAAAAACAGCGGAGGAATGAATCTCCGCTGTCCTTGTATTTGTTGGCGATGCGGGTAATGACTGCCCGCTGCCGTTGTATTTTTTTCGTATCGGTTACTCTTTTGCTTCTTCCGGGCCTCCGCCGAAGGGGTACTGGTTTTTCTGTACGTCGTCGAAACGCATACCTTTTTCGTAGGTCTTCATGGCGCGGCGCGACATACCCATCGACGAGAATCCGCCGTCGTGGTATAGGTTCTGCATCGTTACCTTGCGGGTAAAGTCGGAGAAGAGCGACAGCACGTAATCCGCGCAGTCTTCTGCCGTTGCGTTGCCGAGCGGCGACATGCTTTCGGCAAACGACATCAAATCGTTCAATCCCAATACGCCGCTGCCGGCCGTCGTCTGTGTAGGCGACTGCGATACGGTATTGATACGTACGTGTTTTTCACGGCCGTAGATATATCCGAAACTGCGGGCTATCGATTCCAGAAGCGCTTTGGCATCTGCCATATCGTTGTAACCATAGAGGGTGCGTTGTGCTGCTATGTACGACAATGCCACAATCGAACCCCATTCGTTTATGGCGTCCTTCTGGCGGGCAACCTGTATTGCTTTGTGGAATGATATTGCCGATATGTCGAGTGTCTTTGCCAAATAGTCGTAGTTGAGGTCATCGTATGTACGTCCTTTACGAACGTTGGGCGACATGCCGATAGAGTGAAGCATGAAATCGAACTTGCCTCCGAAGTGTTCCATTGTCTTGTCGATAAGATTTTCGAGGTCTTCGACACTTGTGGCATCTGCCGGAATAACGATTGTATTGCACTTCTCGGCCAGTTTGCCGATTGTTCCCATACGGATCGATACTGCGGTATTGGTGAGGACAATTTCTGCGCCCTCTTCAACAGCGCGTTCCGCAACTTTCCATGCAATGGATTGTTCGTTAAGGGCACCGAAAATAAGACCCTTTTTCCCTTTCAATAAGTTGTAAGCCATTATTATTTGGATTAAAATTTTTGCAAAGGTACGAAAAATTGTTATCTCTATTGCAAACAAAAGCCCCAAAAATGGAGAACGACGGCACGGGTGAAGACCGGTCTTGTTAATATTCGGAGTGTGGAACATTCTGTTTGAACGCTGTTTTTATTATTTTTGAGTTTTGTCGTTACTAACAGCCATATGTTATATTCGAAGTCGTCAGAAATGTAATTTATTTATCGTTTTTGTACACAAATAAGCTAAAGGGTAATATTGAAAATTTAGGTAGGTTATTTAATTTACGAATAGAAATTGTCGTGTATTTTAATAAATACCGTTGAATTCTTTACCTTTGACTTCGATGAATATCGAGCATGCCGTCTGATTTTAGTAGAGTCGGATAAATTTTCGGTACGCACAGATTGCATAATCTTGGCATAAGGAAGAGGAAAATACGAATCATTAGTTTTTATAGATTAAAAATATATGTATAAGAAGATAGTCCTTAATATTCCACATTCGAGTTTAAATAATATATCGGATGCCAAATGGTCTGATTGGGTAACTATGGTTAAGCAAATCTTGAAGTGGACAGACTTGTACACAGACAGTTTGTTTGCTCCAGACGAACAAATGTTTGACTTGGACAGGCAGTTTGAGATACATAAATTTAACCATAATCGTTTCTATATCGATGCCGAACGTTTGGTTGATGATGAAATGGAAAAGATAGGGCAAGGCATTATATACACATGTTTTGAGGGTCATAATCGTATTGTAACTGAAGAAGAAAAAGAAAAGCTGATGATGATATATTATAGATATATCGACTCGTTTCGGGAAACATTAACCATATCGGAAAATGATACGCTGCTGATAGATTGTCATTCGTTTCCGAATGAAAAATCACCCGATACAGATTTTTGCATAGGTTATAATGAAGATTGGAGCAAGCCATGCAGCAAGGTAATAAAAGGAATCGGGAATATATTGGAAAATAACGGATTCCGCGTCGGCATAAACGAGCCATATTCAAATTCACTGACTCCAATACCGACTAATAATTATCATAGTTTGATGATTGAAGTCAATAAAAAACTTTACATGTCGGAAATAACAAAAGAAATGTCTCCCGAATCGTATAAGATTAATAAATTGATTAATGAGATATACGCCTTTTGTTTTCGCTGAGATTATAAGGTAGCAATCCTGTCTGAAAAATTACATATTCATATAAACAAGTGTACAAGCTCAAAAAAAGGAAGCTGTCCCGAAAAATGCAAACATGTAAGAAATGGATGAAGAAACCATATCATATATAATAAGACCTATTCTAACGGAAGAAACGCATCTTTTGAGAGATTTCCTTTATGAGGCAATATACGTACCGCCGGGAGTCGAACCTCCGGCAAAAGAGGTTGTCGATATTCCTGAATTGAAACTATATATCGATAACTTTGGAAAACGGATAGATGATATTTGTCTTGTAGCGGAGTGTTGCGGTAAGGTTGCAGGGGCTGTATGGGCAAGAATAATGAACGACTACGGGCATATCGACGACCGTACGCCGTCGGTCGCAATATCGCTACACAAAGAGTACCGGAACAGAGGAATCGGAACTCGCCTGATGAAAGAAATTATCGAACTTTTAACGGTGAAGAAGTACGGTAAGGTCTCGCTTTCCGTTCAAAAATCGAACTATGCAGTCGGCATGTATTTGAATCTTGGATTCGAGATTGAAAAAGAGACGGACGAAGAATATGTCATGGTAAAGGTACTTGCCTGAGTACAACTCCTATATATACTTACATGTGCTTTTCCCGACAACGAAATGCATCGCAAGCAGATTTATGACTCCGATTGCGATGCCGACTGCTGCATACAATATAAATTCAGTTTGCGTCAATAATCCCGATATGCGGTATATAGCATAAATGCAATAAGGCAGGCAAAGCAGGGAGGTAACGATTGCCGGGATGTATCTTCTCCACGTTATAAATTGGAACAGGTGTATTACAAGGTGTATGCCGAATGCCGCCAGACAGCAATACCACGCGACTATGTTTCCGGTATATGCAGTTGCAAAGGTACATGCCGAAACTATAACGAACTCTTCGGCAGCTATAATTGCTATACCCCTTGTATTAACCTTTTCCATCAGTCTTATGATGAAGCCGATTTTAGGATATCTGTCGTAAAGAGTAGAGCGGTTTTTAGAAACCCATCTTTGCATCATTATAATCTCTTCCAGTTCGTGTATCGCAAAGAAAACCGGCAGCAATAATATTATCGATAAAAGAGTCATTATGCAACTTCTGATATTCAGCATAAAATTACTGAAAACTGTTGCAGGATATATTCCCACACATGATAAATATTCTTAACCGCGATTTCTCGACCTATAACATATCCGGTCTTTATCCGCGCCGTGTTATAGAAAAAAGTTATCGGTTTGCCGTATTTATAGATAAATTATTAGATTTGTAGTTCTAACAGGAAATATATCATGAAAAAAATATTATTGACATCGTTGGTGGCAGGTATAGCCGCATGTGAAGCGAATGCCGGACAAGATACAAAACCTAATGTGGTATTGATTTTATGTGATGACATGGGATTTTCCGATATAGGGTGTTATGGCGGAGAAGTCCAGACCCCGAATATCGACAGTCTGGCCATGAAAGGAACCCGTTTCAGCCAGTTCAAGAATGCCGGCCGGAGTTGTCCGAGCCGTGCGGCATTAATTACCGGACAGTATCAGCATAGCGTCGGCATGGGATGGATGACGGCGGTCGATGAACATCGCCCCGGATACCGCGGGCAGATTGATAAAAAATATCCGACCATAGCAGAGTTGTTGAAATCGGACGGATATTGTACATATATGACCGGTAAATGGCATCTGACGGTCGAAGGGGCGTTCGATGCACCCAATGGCAGCTATCCGGTCGAGCGGGGTTTTGACCGCTATTACGGTTGTCTGACAGGTGGAGGCAGCTATTATAAACCAACCCCTCTGTACAACGATCTGGAGAGGGTTACGGAGTTGCCCGATGATTATTATTATACGACTGCAATTACCGATTCGGCCGTCAGTTTCATCAACAAACATCCCGAGGACAAGCCGATGTTCCTGTATGTAGCATATTATGCCCCGCATTATCCGTTACAGGCACCCGAAGAGAGAGTAAAAAAATGCCTCGACCGTTATGCCGTAGGGTTCGACGTGTTGCGCGAACAGCGATTCGAGCGGCAGAAAGAAATAGGTCTTGTCCCGGCCGATATGGAATTGCCCGTTCACGACAGAGAGTTTGGCGGCAAACGCCCGGCATGGACCGATTTGACCGACGAACAGCGTGAGCAATGGACACGAGAAATGGCAACATACGCAGCCATGATAGAGATTATGGACGACGGGATAGGGGAGATAGTAAAAGCCGTGAAGGAAAAAGGGATGCTCGACAACACCGTATTCATGTTCTTGAGCGACAACGGAGCGTCGAACGAGTGGGGGGAAACAAGCCACTTTATGGCCGACCTTAGCAACACCCCGTACCGTAGTTACAAGCAGTGGTGTTTCCAGGGCGGAACGAGTACGCCGTTTATATTTACTTATGGCGATGCCGATAAGAACATTGCACCGGGTACGTTGTGCAACCGTCCGGCACATATCATAGACGTAATGCCCACATGTCTGGATTTGGCGGGAGGAGAGTATGTGTCTGAGACAGACATTTGCGAACTTCCCGGAATAAGTCTCCTGCCTGCACTACAAGGGAAAGGAGAGCCGGAACGTACTTTGTATTTTGAACATCAGAGTTCATGCGCGATAATTTCGGGATATTGGAAACTTGTCAGAGCCGATTTCAACAAACCGTGGGAATTGATTGATTTGGAGCACGATCCCTATGAAATGGAAGATTTGTCGGATAAATATCCCGAGAAAAAGAAAGAACTGGAAGAGAAGTGGTACGAATGGGCCGAGACGCATAATGTCCTCCCTCTCGAAGAAAATACAGGATGGTCAACCCGTATAAACCATTATAAGGCACTATACCCCGACCAGAGCGGTAAAGACTGACGCCTTTACCCGTAACGGAGATAAGGGATATAACCGAAGTTACTGCTGTGTGGCAGATGAAAACGGGAAGTTGTTGCGCTTCCCGTTTTTCATTGTACAAGCCGACGGCTATGCCTGTATGCGGTCTGTGGTATAGACTAACGGAGTATGATTCGGTGCAGCTATTGCAAATCGTTGAGGATAAGGATGTTTGCTTTATCGACAACGGAAGTGTCGAGCGATGCGAGGTATATTTGAGTGGTAGATTCCGAGTCGTGTCCCATACCTTCGCTGATAACCGATAACGGAATATTCTTGCTTCTTGCCGCACTCGCCCATGAATGACGTGCCACATACAGAGTAACATCCGTTGAGATGCCGACAATCTCGGCTATTTTTTTCAAATGCCTGTTGGTTCTGAACAAAGCCGTTTTATATTGTTTGCGGCAGTCCTCGCTAGGGTAGCGGAGTATCGGCAGCAGAAAAGGATTGTTGTTGTTGGTATGGTATTTGTTCAAAATATCCTGCATGCATTTTTCCCATTTAATGTTGAGGCGTTGGCCGGTTTTACGTCTCCTGTAAGTAAGGATATTACCTTTTAAATCTTCTTTTTTTAAATATGCCATGTCGATAAACGACATACCCCGGGTATAAAAACTGAACATGAATATATCGCGCGAAAATTCCAGTAACGGTTTATTCGACAAGTCGAGCGACTTAATCTGTTTTATGGCGTTAATCGGTATAGCCCTTTTTACGGTTTTATCTATACCGGTATAAACGTGCTTAAAAGGATACCTCTGCATTGTAATCTCCTTTTCCACGGCGCGGTTGTAAACAGCACGCAAGATACGCATGTAAAACGACGTGGTGTTTTTTGTCAAACCGTTATTATGCAGATAAGCTTCGTACATGACCATCATATCGGAGTTTATCTCCTCGAAAATAAGGTCGTTTCCCCCTCTGAAATTCATAAAACTTCTCAATGTCGTCGAATATGTCTCTACCGTTCGGAGTTTATTCATCTGTCGTAACTGCTCGATAACGGCTTTCATGAAGTTTACAAATGAATATTTGTGTATATACTCAATAAACGTAGTAATAATATCGTCGCTTTTGTATCTTATTCTCTTCTCCTCATATTTCTTCCGTATAATCTTGAACCTACTCAAATCCCTATCAATAAGGTCTTTAATTATGTTTATGTGATTTCTGCGACTCTCATCGTTTATAATGATTGAACTTGTATCGTCATTCCATTCATCAGGATAAATCTTGTAATTCGTACATAATTGCCTGACAACTCTGTTGTGTGTAATCTGATAATAAATTTTCCCTTCCTTACCGTCAATTATCGACGGTCTGAATTTTACTTTAACTGTTGACATGGTTTCTGATATTTTAATGTAAGTATGATTTATGAAAAATCCGTATATATAAAATGCGGATTGTTTACGTGAGTTTAGTATAACGGAGGATTTAACAAGAATTAGATGACGTGCGAAACAGGCAATATGTCGGCTATGTTTAATGTAACAGGTTGATTGTAATAAAATTATGGTGGTATTTTGGTTTTGGTTATATAACATCTGCTTTTTTTAAATACGGATAAGGTTTTATTGATAAAGAAACTTGAGCAATCCGATAAATAATGAAAAAATATTTGCGTATTCTCTTAATATTCACGTCTGTTTTCGACGGTATGAATCCGATAACTGGCAAGTAGTGAGATATTGCCGTTGTATATTTTTACGATACGGCATTTATTACGGTACATACAAGTTAATATCCTGTTTTAACCGTTAAAAAATAAAATGACGTTTTACAATGTTAATAACAGTTGTTGTGTCTTTTTTGAGAAAAAACATCAGAAAAGCAAAAGGCGGTTGTCATATTGACAATAATACGATGTAGAAGCGATTCGACGGAATGAGCAATGAAGAAGTCTTTGAGTGGAGAGACCGAAGCAACAATAAGCTGAGATTCCCTTAGGCATGCGGCAAACAATATAGCAAACAATACCGCAGGATACGGCATCGGAGTTCCGCATGTTGCGTTTCGTTACGCCGTAAAGTCCGGCAGGAAAAGGTTGCCGTATTTATCTAAACAAAAGAACAGATATTTGTGAGAGAGAATATTTATGATGGGTGGAGGTACAGCGCAAGATTAATAACCGTCATGTAACGGCCGGTTATACAAGGTGCCGTTTTGATATGGAAGTATCTGCCGGGTTTGGCGAAAATATTTCAGAACGGCAAGAGCCAGCCTGTAACAAATAAGGCAGGGTTGTTATGCCCTGCCTTATTTACATTTTAAAGATACAGTGTTTTTGTATCAATACCCCAAACCTCTTATCCAGTTTTCAATTGTCGTACCGGATGCCCTGTTAAGCAGTTTCCCCTGTCCCCAATTTATTGCAGGATAGGTTTTCCGCAGAACCTTAACCGAATTGGCAATACCGCTTCCTCCCGATGTGGCGAACGGAATAACAGTTTTACCGTTAAAGTCGAACGATTCCATAAACGTATTTATCACTCTCGGAGCCTCGTTCCACCATATAGGGTATCCTATAAATATTACATCGTACGAAGAAATTCCCTTTTCCCCGATAACTATTGCAGGACGCGATTCCGGTGTTGCCCTCTCCCTGCTGCTTCGCGAAGAACTGTCCGTCCAGTCGAGGTCTGCACGCGAGTATTGCACTTCAGGTTCTATTTTTAAAAGTTTGCCACCTGTTACGGAAGCTATTTTTTTTGCGACACTCTCGGTAGTGCCGGTTGCGGAAAAATAAGCTACAAGAGTCATGGCTTTATCTGTTTGGTTGTCTTTATTCCCCTGTGCGCACGCCGTAAAACTTGCAAGCATTACGACAGACAGGATTAAAATTATACGTTTCATAATCAGTTCATTTTTTTTGTATCCCGATTGTATCCGGTATATATCTGGAAAAACAGAGTTAATAGCAAGCATCGTATTTTCCGTTACACCCGTTTGCAATATTAGGCAGCCGTTACATATTTACCATATGTAAAAGCCGGTATGTCTGCCTATGCCGTACAGATAATAAATATACCTCTTTTACCGAGACAAAAATATCTGGTAATACCACAATAAGCGGTATTACGATTACGGTTTAAAATACCAAATTTACAGATTATGACAGCTGCTTTAAAGCGGTTATTTCATGCAACATTTGTACAAGTTGTATTTTCAAGTATTACAGGGAATGAGAACTAATTGCCAAAGTCTTGAGCCCGGCGGTAAAACGAGAACCGTTTTCCATATCACCCTTTTACCGGCATTAAGATACATCCATTACGGCATCCACGATTCTATTCCCGAAACCGGATTGCACTTTCGCCATTCCGTGAGTTCGCCATAAGAACTTACGCCTCCTTCCAATACCGCCCTGCAATACTCTATGCCCATTATCTTAGTATCGTCGGGAGTCTCGTATTTCAATTTAAGAATCATTCCTCTCGTTTCAGGAGTAAGGACTTTCGAAATTCTTTCTGCAACCTTTTCGAAATATCCGTCATAAAGCGACCCCTTTACAATATGTATCATGTCGATTTGCCACAAGTCATCCACATTTTCCCCGCAGTAGAATAAATGCCATTCTATACATTGTTCCTCGGTTTGCAGCAGATTGCCGTATTCGATTCTGGTTATATGACTGTTTTCCGCTATTCGGGATATTGCGGCAAAACTTTCTGAAACGGAAACCTGCGGAGAATAGATATGGAAATCTATATCTTTATGCTTCATTAAAAGTCCCGTTTTGAGCGAGCCGACAAGATGCGCATCGGCACCAATCGAACGCCATATATCGACAATACGGAGTTCATCTATTACTTCGTATGCCCGTTTTTGATTTTCGAGTGCAATATCCAGAATCTTTTCCATCCCTTTTATCCCATACGTAAATAAAGAAATTGAAAGTCCCTCCGTGCCATTCGGTAATCCGCCAGAATAATGCTGATGAAGCCGTTGCAGATAAAACCCCGTTCAGATATATTGAGCAGGATCCTTCATCCCGTTTGCTTCGAATGCCGCTTTGCGTTCGGTACAAGAACCGCATCGGCCGCATGAACGACCTTTGTCGTCCGGATCGTAACACGTATGAGTGTTTTTCAGAACGTATGTTATTTCCTTATCGGTAAACCCTAATTTGCGCATCGCTGCTATACCTTTTGCCAATACACCCCCTTTGTCCAGTTTGTTAAACGGAGCGGAATATGTTACGGCTTCGCTTCCCCAGTTCGAAATCTTGAACGTATGCGCCACGGCCTTTTGCGAACGCTCCGTACAGTCCGGGTAAATCACATGGTCGCCGGTGTGGATGCCAAGAGTTATTATACATTCGCGTCCGCTCTTTTTGCTCCACGACAAAGCTTTGCCGTAGATTATGCTTGCAAAAATTATGTTGCGGTTTTCTATTACGGTAGAAGCCATGTTCCCGTTGTCGTATTCGCCGGCGGGAATATCTCCGTTGCCGAATATGCTTAACGACGATACGCTTTCGTCAAATACGGGAGTAAGGTCTATTTCCTGATACGACAATATCTGTTCCGGTAATTTGCCTGCAAGAAAACCGATATTGCGTTTCAGCTTTTTCAGTTCCACCGAGTGTTTCTGTCCGTATCGGAA
Source organism: Candidatus Caccoplasma merdipullorum (assembly GCA_017694415.1). Taxonomy (GTDB): domain Bacteria; phylum Bacteroidota; class Bacteroidia; order Bacteroidales; family G3-4614; genus Caccoplasma_A; species Caccoplasma_A merdipullorum. The sequence goes on along the minus strand of JADIMW010000022.1, from coordinate 38,306 downwards.
CGAATACGCCTTTATCCTGTATCCGAGGCTCAACATGTGCAGTGCGAGACAAGTAGAGTCGAGGCCGCCCGACATGCTTATAATTACGTCCTTCTCTTTTATTCTCATATATCTGTATCTAATTTGTTTATTCCTATACCGAATAGAGCAAAATCGTATAAAACCGGGTCTTGAGGGTTGAAACCCCTTAAAACCGATGTCAGTTCCTCCACAGCCTTGCGGTCGTTGCTTTTCCGCTTCAGCAAGCCCAATCTGCGGGCAGTATTGCCAACATGAACATCCAGCGGAATAAAAAGTTTGTCGGGAGAGATAGAACGCCAAACACCCAAATCCACAATCCCGTCGTTTCGGACGAGCCAGCGTATGGCCATGTTTATCCTTTTAAGAGCCGATGTGGCATATCCCGACGGAAAACATTGAGCATTGTGGCATCCTGAGTTCGCCTTGCACGCTTCTTCCCGCAATATGCGGCAGACTTCCCATGCCGGAGCCTCGCAACCGTTCACGTTATGTTGAGAAAGGAGGGTGTCGATACTGTCGTAACGCGAATATATAGCATTGAACCCGCGGAGCATATATGCGAGGTCGGGTTGGAAAAACGTTCTGTGTACATTCCTCTTTTCATATAGCTCATACCCGCGATTCATAACAAAATCATAAGGAGCATTTCCCATGGAAGCCAACATGCGGTCGGCATCCCGCAGTATCATCTCCCGTTTTCCCCATGAAATAGTGGCGGTCGTAAATGCCGTTATCTCAATGTCCCTGATTGAAGAAAACCGATGCGGAAACTGTACAGGATCGTCCTTTATAAACTCTTTCGTGTTTATGGCCGCCGCATACTCGTCAAGCAGATTCTTTATCTCCATTTCCATTATCAATACCGAAGTTGCAAAATTACTAAATAATCGAATATCTCCCCAGCATGCAATAGAAATGATTGGCGCAAGAGGAACTTACAGTAAAGCTGCAGCCGTTAAAAAAGCAGAGTCCCGGTTCTGCCCTATACCATTTTAAGCCCGATAACGGAACAGATAAGCGTCGAGATAAAAAACAGACGGGCAAACGAGACCGGCTCGTTGAAAAACAAGATTCCGAGAATTACCGTGCCGACAGCCCCGATACCTGTCCATACGGGATATGCAGTACTTATCGGTAAAGTTTGAACAGCCTTTGCAAGCAGAACCATGCTTATAATCAAGCAAACGACAAAACAAACACCCCATAAAAAATATTCAGTCCCGCTGCACCCCTTCATCTTTCCCATGCAGAAAGCAAAGCCGGATTCAAATATTCCGGCAATAATCAGAATAATCCAACTCATAATATAACAATAAGACGCTGCAAAGATATTCCGTTTATTTTGAATATAAACACAGTAAAACAATTAAGAGGTGTGGCGCAATAATCAAAAGAACTGCCCGCTTCAACCGCACAATGATTATAAGATAGATTTTTTAAAACTGAAAACCAGATTATTATGATTGTTGTTGTAAAATATTCCGGAAATATGTTTGTGTATAAAGAAAAAAAATATAACTTTGCAACGAATTTAAAAATGTAATAATTACAAATAGATGCCGAATAAAAGTAACATAAGTGCAGGATTCAGACGACTTGCGGAACACGGGATCAAACCCTCGTTGCAAAGGTTGGCAATAATGGATTACCTTATGGAACACAGGACGCATCCCACGGTAGATACGATATTCAGCGACTTAAGTCCGTCCATGCCAACATTGTCGCGCACTACGGTTTACAACACGTTGAAACTGCTTGTGGACAAAGGGGTAATATTGCAGATAACGATAGATGAAAAAAATTGCCGATATGATGCAGTAATAGAACCGCACACGCATTTTCGCTGTATAGGCTGCGACGCGGTTGAAGACCTGTCGATAACACCTCCTGCAATAGACACGTCGGCATTAAACGGATGCGAAATTACAGATACGGAATTATATTTATTGGGTTATTGCCCTTCGTGTGCTGCAACACGTCGAAAGGAATAACAAAAAGAATAGAAATTATTAACTCTAAAAAACAGAAGAAAATGAAGAAAAAATGGATTTGCACCGTATGTGGATATGTACACGAAGGTGATGAAGCTCCCGAAATTTGCCCCCAGTGCAAACAGCCCAAAAGCAAATTTAAAGAACTTGTAGAAACCAACGAAAAGATGACCTTTGCCGACGAGCATGTAATAGGCGTGGCAAATGGCGTTGATCCTGTTATATTGGAAGGCCTTCGCGCACACTTCAACGGAGAATGTACCGAAGTCGGGATGTATCTTGCAATGAGCCGTCAGGCCGACCGTGAAGGATACCCCGAGGTAGCAGAAGCCTACAAACGCATAGCATGGGAAGAAGCAGAACACGCAGCTAAATTCGCAGAACTTCTCGGCGAGTGCGTATGGAACACCGAAAAGAATCTGAAGATGCGTATGGATGCAGAGTGCGGAGCATGCGAAGACAAAAAACGCATAGCAACACTTGCAAAACAGCAGAATCTCGATGCCATACATGACACCGTTCATGAGATGTGCAAGGACGAAGCCCGTCACGGACGCGTATTCGAAGGATTATACAACCGTTTCTTCAAGAAATAAATATCCGTTAAGATAAGAACCACAGCAAAAAAAGGTTCTAAAGCACGAGAGAGAGAATGCAAACCCTGCATTCTCTCTCGTCTTTTATGAGCGAAAGTCGATTTGTTTTAAGACGGGCAAAAAACATATAATGCAGAATATATAACCTCTGCTGCGAATATAGACAAGCAATCCATATAGATATAAAAAAACAGAAATACCATGTATTGCCGTCTTCATTTGTTACTTTTGCAGACAGAAGCATACGGATATTGACAAGAAACTATTTTCCCGCGGAGCAGAAATGTCATCACTATACATATTCAACCCCGAAAACGATTTGGCACTTGCCGACGGTTGCAGGAATTATTATCCGCCTCCTGCCGCAAGAAAAATAGCCGGCGACTTGGCCATGCTCCCGATATGGTATGCCGGGGACGATTCGCATGTTGTCGTACCGAAATTTACGGACGGCGCTTATATAAATGATGTATCAGCGCAGTTCGGCATAAAGGCACAAATACTCCAGCCGACAGAAGTAAGGGCGCATGAAACCATTGCAAGTTGTGTACCGTGGGGGTGGAGTCCATACATATCGAAACGCTTTACCGATATGGGAGTCGATGCGGGAATCTTGCCTCCGTCCGAAGCAATAGCCTTATACCGAGACTTGTCTAACCGAAAAACAACGGCAGCGATATTGACATCCCTTTCACAGGCAGGAATTGATGTGCCGGAGCCGTTGCCCTGTTACACCTCATCATTGGCCGAAGCCATGCGTTTTGTCGAAACGAACCGGCGGTCGATATTAAAAGCTCCGTGGTCGGGGAGCGGACGAGGACTTGTTTGGGGGCGCGGAATATACGAGCGTTCCGTCGAACAATTATGCCGCGGCATCATAAACAGGCAGGGCGGGATTATCTGCGAAAAAGCTCTGGATAAGGTCCTTGACTTTGCAATGGAATTCCGTGCCGACGGAGAAAATGTGGAGTTTGCGGGATATTCATTATTTTGCACCGACGAAAAGGGTGCATACAGAGGAAATATGCTTGCATCGGATACTTTCATAGAAGAACTGCTGTGCCGTTATGTCGGACAAGAAACACTTGTAATGTTAAAGCAGGTATTGCCCGAAATATTGCAAAAATTGTTCGGCGGGAAATATAAAGGCGTTTGCGGAATAGATATGATGATATACCGCGACGGCAGCATCTGCCGCATCGCACCATGCATAGAGTTGAACCTCAGAATGAGCATGGGGGCGTTGGCGCGGATATTTTACGACCGTTATGTTAAGGACGGAGTACTCGGACGGCTGGACATCCTGTATTTCGGCAAACCGGGAGAAGCCGAATCGTATTGTCGCGATACGGTTTCGAAATACCCCCCGTCAATATCTTCAGGCAAACTTGTTGCAGGAGCCGTATTGCTTGCCCCTGTTTGCGGCGATACCGGCTATGCGGCAGTAGCGAGGTGCGGCCTGGCTGAATCAGAATTTCAGGAGTTCCCTGTATAACCTTTGCAACGGAAGCCCCATTACGTTGTAGTACGACCCGTATATGGCCTCCACTCCTATATATCCTATCCATTCCTGTACGCCGTATGCACCGGCTTTATCCAGCGGTACATACTTGCGGACATAAAATTCAATTTCTTCTTCTGTCAGTTCTGCAAACTTTACATCCGTGGCGGCGGTAAACGTGCATTCCCTGTTCCGTGTAGTAAGTGTTACACCCGTATATACCGTGTGGGTATTGCCGGACAGTTCCTTAAGCATCTGCACCGCTTCGGCTTCGTCGTTCGGTTTGCCGAAAACGCGCCCGTTCAGCCAAACTATCGTATCGGCGGTTATCAACAACGTGTCTTCGTGCATCAGACTTTTGTACGATTCCGCCTTTTTCTTCGATATATATGCAGGAATCTCCCCGCCTTTGAGGTGCGTAGGGTACGACTCGTCAATATCAGGCAGCGACACCGTATCGTACTTAATGCCCAGACCTGCGAGCAACTCCCTGCGACGCGGAGAATTGCTTGCCAAAAGAATCCGGTAGCGGTCGAGATTTCTCAACGTATTGCTTACCATCCGAAGGCTTCGCCTTTCATCCATTTTCCCTGAGCTTTCAATACTTCTTCTATAACTTCTCTTGCACACCCTTGTCCGCCGTTACGCGACGATATGAAAGTAGCTACCGACTTTATTTCGGGTGCGGCATCGGCAGGACAGCATGGCAACCCCACCACCTTCATCACTTCATAGTCTGGTATGTCGTCGCCCATAAACAGAATCTCTTCATCTTTCAGATTGAAAGCGTCGCGCCATTCCTTATATGTGGATATTTTGTGCTTTATCGACATGTAGATATACTTCACGCCGAGGCCTTTAAACCTTTCATATATGGCTCTCGTATGCCCTCCGGTTATTATGGATATGTGGAATCCGAGTTTTACGGCCAATTGAATTGCATAACCGTCTTTTATGTTTACCTTACGCATAGGTTCGCCCTTTGGGTGCAGCGTTATCGTCTCGGGCGACAGTACGCCATCGACATCAAATGCAAAACCTTTTATTTTTGTAAGGTCGTAGTTAATCTTGCTCATAAATGCCTGTTATTGTTTGTTCCTGTTTTTGTCTTTTTCCCTTTTTATGGCTGATTGATGTATGCTTTCGCTCAATGCAACATAGAGTTCTTTTAGCTTGGTATCTTTTATTTTAGCCAGATGAGCATCCATAACCTGCTTGTCCCCGCGTACTGCCGGTCCCGTTTGTGCAAGAGCCGGAGGCATGGCGATAGCTTTTGCCGCCGTTTCCCTTATGAGCGGATGCAGCATGGAGTAGGGGAGATGGGCATCCTCCATTATGCGGGATGCAATATCGTACAGGTGATTTGTAAAGTTACATGCAAAAACAGCAGCTACGTGCAACATCCTCCTTTGGGTAGAGTCTGCCTCGGTTACAGTATCGGAAAGACTTTCTGCAAGTTCTCTTATTTCGTCCAAAGTCGCCGTGTCGCCGGCTTCAATAAAAAGAGGTATTTCCGAAAAGTCGAGTTCCCTGTTTTTTGTAAATGTTTGCAGCGGATATATAATACCGTAACGTTCGCTCTTTCCGGCAAGGATATCGGCAGGAACTCCTCCCGAAGTATGTATCAGTATTGCATTGTTTTGCGGCAACTGCGATAAGACATCGGTGATGGAGTCGTCCTTTACCGATACTATTATTGCATCTGCGCCGTCGTACGACACGTCTTCCACCCGCCCGTAAGATTTCGCTCCTGTTTGTTCGGCAAGTTTTGCGGCATTCTCGGGATGCTTTGAAGAGATGCACACAATCTCAATACCGACATTTTTCAATGCGTTTCCCAAATGCGTAGCTACATTACCTGCTCCTATTATGGCAACTCTCTTTATCATACAGTTAGGGTGTCGATTACCATTTGCCGATATGTACCTTTTCCCATTTCGTCTTTTCCGGGTCGTACGGCTTGCGTTCTTCGGCTTTGTGTCCGAATGTTATTACCGACAGTACGGCATACTGCCCGGGTATCCCCAACATCTCCCTTACATATTCTTCGGCAGGAGTGCCGTCTGCACCGAACCGATTCCGGATTTGTATCCAGCAACTTCCTATTCCAAGGTCGGCAGCTTGAAGCTGCATTATTATCGACGCAATCGAAGCATCTTCTATCCATACGTCGCTTTTTGTCGTGTCGGCCGTTACTACTACGGCAAGTTTCGCGCCGGCAATCGGCCCGGCTCCGAACTCTTTACATAATGCGAGTTTGCCGAGCTGTTCTTTCTCTTCTATAACTATAAACTCCCAACTCATTGTGGATTTGGATGATGGAGATATAAGGGCTGCTTCAAGTATTTGTTTTACCTGTTCCGGAGACAATGCCTCGTCAGTATATTTCCTTATGCTCCTGCGGTTTATCAGCAGGTCGTGAAAATTTTCCATATAATCGGTTTTTATTAATTTCGGATGTTTATGCGAAGTTATAATATTTATTCCGTTCCTACAACCGTAATCCCCGTTCAGGCATATATGAAATAAAATTTACCGTTTATATACGTTAAGGCCTGTTGTTACGTTATATTTATTGATATGTCTGGATTGAAGAGGAGATATATAATAACAGTTTTTCTGCTTATAGTGGCGTGCCGGCACATGTCGGCGCAGCAGTTTACGATTTCCGGGAAGGTCATAGATGCCAACAATGAGCCTCTGGAATTCGTCTCCGTCCGCATATCTTCCACATTGAACGGTGCGCTGACAAATGAAAAAGGCGAGTATATGGTTTCGGCTTCGAAGCGCGACACCGTAGAAATAATCTTTTCGTGTGTAGGGTATAAGACTGAAAAACGGGCGTTGATAGAGCCTGAAGGGGATTTGAAACTGAATATGCGCCTGTATCATAAAGACTGGTATCTCGATGAAGTGTCGGTGTCGGAGTTCAGAAAACAGACTTCGACTCTTGAAATACTCGACGCCAAGGATTTGAGGTTGATGCCCGACGCTACCGGCGGAAGCATAGAGGCATTGCTTACGACGATGCCGGGGGTACATTCCAATAACGAACTCAGTACGCAATATTCGGTACGTGGCGGAAACTACGACGAGAATCTCGTTTACATAAACGGCATTGAAGTATATCGCCCGCTTACGGTACAATCGGGACAACAAGAGGGGTTGAGCATAATAAATCCCGATATGGTGGAGTCCGTCGGCTTTTCGTCGGGCGGTTTTGCCGCAGAATACGGCGACAAGATGTCGTCTGTCCTCGATATAAAATACCGCAAGCCCGAGAAGTATATCGAAGGCTCGGTATCGGCAAGTCTTATGGGGGCAAGTGTCGCGATAGGCAGCAAGGTAAAGAACTTTACGCAATTGCACGGACTGCGATACAAGCGAAACACCTCGCTGTTAAGCTCGCTCGATACGCAAGGGGAGTACGACCCGACGTTTATCGATTATCAGACATACATGACGTACCAGATAAACCCTAAGTGGGGAATATCGCTGCTCGGAAATATCTCCCACAATCTATATAATTTCATACCTCAGTCGCGCACGACCAGTTTCGGTACATATTCGTCGCTGACAGAATTCAAGGTCTATTTCGACGGTGCAGAGCACGACAAGTTCCAAACCTTCTTCGGAGCATTGACGCTCGATTATTCTCCGAATTCCAATACCAAACTGTCGCTGTTTACGTCGGCATTCGCAACAAACGAAATAATAAAGTACGATATAAGCGGCGAATATTGGTTGAGTGAACTTGATGCGGCAAATGCTGGCGATAATGTTTCAACCGAAGCCGGGACGCTCGGCTACGGCTCATATCGCGAACATGCCAACAACCAGCTCAATGCCGCCATATATGCCGTATCGGTAAAAGGCGTATCGCACCTCAAGAAGAACAACGAACTTCATTACGGCATAAATTATCAGTACGAAAGGATAAAGGACCGTGTGCGGGAGTGGGAGACACGCGATTCGGCAGGATACAACCTCCCGCATACCGGAAACGGTATTGATATGATATACGCCATATCGTCGCATCAGGACATGAATTCCAACCGTTTGTCGGCATACATCCAGGATACGTATAAATGGGGGAGTAAAATAGGGCGTTTTACATTGACGGCCGGCGTAAGAGCCGCATATTGGGATTTCAACAACGAATTTACCGTCAGTCCCCGCGCATCGTTGGGGTATATCCCGTCGTTCGAAGAACGTCTGACATTCCGTTTCGCAACCGGTTTGTATTATCAGGCCCCGTTTTACAAGGAACTCAGAGATACAGTGCGGAATGAAAACGGAAACGTAGTAGTGCGGTTGAACAAAGATATCAAGTCGCAGCAGGCCATCCACTTTATTCTCGGAAGCGATTTTACCTTCCGTCTCGCGAGCCGGCCTTTCAAGTTTACGGCCGAAGTCTATTACAAGATATTGAACCACCTTATCCCGTACGAGGTGGACAATGTCAGCATCTGGTATCGCGACGGCAACATATCGCACGGATATGCCACGGGACTCGACATGAAACTGTTCGGCGAGTTCGTCCCCGGTGTGGATTCATGGATTGCATTTTCGTTGATGTCCACACAAGAGTATATAAACGGAGTCAAGGTGCCTCGCCCCACCGACCAGCGGTACAGCTTTACCATATATTTCCAAGACTACATACCGCGTTTCCCGCGTTTCAAAGTCAGTCTGAGAGGTGTGTTTGCCGACGGGCTGCCGCAATCCGCTCCGCGCAAGGGACGCGATGAAGGGTGGTTCAGGCCGCCTCCATACAAGCGTATCGACATAGGTGCATATTGTATGCTGGCAGGCGGAAACGACCGTGTAATGAAACGCCCGTTTTTCAGAGAACTCAAAAGTATCTGGCTGGGGTTTGACATATTCAACCTGTTCGATTTCAGCAATGTCAATTCGTATTATTGGGTAACCGACATATACAATCAGCAGAGTGCAGTACCCAATTATCTGACGCGTCGCCAGTTCAATGTAAAACTTACCGTCGATTTCTAAACTTCAGACGTGCGATATAAGCCCCTTCGCGTTTTATGTCGTAACAAGGTATTCGCAACATTTCGCATTCTTTCAGCGTCTTGTTTCTTATATACCACGGTATGTTCGATGCAATTATCACTTCGCCGATGTCGAAAAATTCGCATACTTTCGACAAGTCGCCGTCGAACCCCCATGTTATTATGACTTTATCGACAAAGAGTTTTTTATCGGGGCATGTAAGTTTGCCGAACCTGTCCGAGTCGAGTATGACAATCTTTTCTGCTCCGAATACAATGTACGGCAAATGAACGGATAGCCCGCCGTCCCTGACGGAATCGGTCGCAAACCGGGCATCAGGCATCAGACCGGCGAGCCAGAACGTGCCGGCCATTTTTTTTACTTCATCCTCGGCTTTGCTTATGCCCGGTGTGATAATATAGTTGTAGTGCGGCGAGGCCATGTTTATTGCGGTAATATCGTTATCGTCATATACGGCTAACGTAAGCCGGTTTTTATCTTTTGACATATTTATGCTTTCGGCAGCAATGAACAGGAATATAAAACAGGATATACCGGTTATTATCTCGCTTCGTTTGGTGCGTATGCCCCATGCCGTACAAAATATTACAATCATCAGAAATATTACATGGTACGGTTTTACGTATATGTCGTCAATCGATGCAAACGGAATATTTCCTATTGCCGAAGCAAGAGAATCTAACCACGACAACAACGTGTCGAGCAAATATGCAGTTACCCAGTTTCTGAAAAAAATCGTAAACAACGCGACGGCCATTATAAGCGGCAGAAAGGGTATTGCTATCATGTTGGATACTGTTCCCAGCAACGGTATCTGATGAAAATAGTATATGCAGAGCGGCAGTGTGCCGACTTGTGCCGCTATGGTAACTGCGGCAATGGAACTCAGCCTGCGTTTTATGCCGTTGCCGTCGGGAAGTCGGGATATTAACAGAGGGTACAGGTAGAATATCGAAAAGACCGCAGTATAACTCAGTTGGAATCCGACATCGAATATAAGGTACGGATTGTACAGCAACATCAGAAACGCTGCAGCCAGAAGAGCATTTATGGTAGTCTCTTTCCTACCTATTATATCCCCAATCAAAACCAGCGTAGCCATAATGCCAGCCCTTACTGCCGACGGCGGCATACCTATTACATATATGTAGCACCATGTGGCAATAACCGTTATAAAAGGTATTAATCGCTTTGCCCTTATATATTTAAGAGGTAAAAGAAGCAGATATATTATATATGCTATTATGCCTGTGTGGAGTCCGCTTACGGCAAGGATGTGCGAGAGTCCAGAGGTGGAATAACTCGTCCGCATCGATTGAGTGATTTGCGATGTGTCTCCGGCAATCATGGCTTTCACGAGAGCTTCCGAACGGTAGCGCAGGTTAAGACTTTCGATTCGTTCTGTCAGCCGGCCGTATGCTTTACGTGCCGCTTCGGTTATCTTGTGAGGAGTTTCATGCCCGAGATATTCCCAACTGTTCGACGGGATATATTGCGAATAGACATATCCTCTTTGTCGCATCGCTTTGCTGTAATCGTAACCGTAAGGGTTGTCGTTGCTTTGTATGGGTTGGAGTTTCTCCTTAAATATTACTATATCTCCTTCTTTTAGCAGACATGAAAGCGTGTCTGTCTGAAAGAAGAGCATGGACGGCATATCGGATTTTATCTTCTCTCCGTTTTGTTTTCCGTAAAGGAGTATATCTGCATCGCACTGAATAGTCTGCTCCTTTTCCTTTGGAGTTCCCGAAATTCTCGCAACAGCCGTTTCTGCCGATACCGGAGGTGTGGAGTTTGTGCGTTTGTCGGCAAAGTACATGTTTAAAGAACCTGCGAACAGAAATATGGCAAATACGGCATAACCGAAATATTTCGAGTTTGCAAATTTGTAACGCGGAGTATGAACGGAATAATAGCGGGTCAGGAACAGTGCCGCAACCAATGCCGATATGGTCGGGATGATATATCCTCCGACGGTGTATTGGATTGCAATTCCGGTTGAATAGGGGAGAAGAAAACGCAGGAAAGGGGCGTCGGATATGCTCAGAAACCCCTTTCGTCCGTCCATTATCGTGTGGTTTGGTTATAACGATTTCAATCCCGATATTGTGGCTATCGGGTCTTCCGACTTGAATACCCAGTTCCCTGCAACCAGTACGTCGGCTCCGGCATCGACAACAAGTTTGCCGGTTTGCTGGTTTATGCCACCATCGACTTCAATTAAGGCACCGGAATTTTTTTTCAGAATCAACTCTTTCAGCGCGGCTACTTTGTTTACCGTATTGGATATGAACTTTTGTCCGCCGAATCCGGGGTTTACCGACATGAGCAAAACCATGTCGAGGTCTGCCACAATGTCTTCAAGTAACGATACCGGCGTGTGCGGGTTGAGAGTTACGGCAGCTTTCATGCCTGCCTCTTTTATCTGTTGGATGCTGCGGTGCAGATGTGTTGATGCTTCGTAGTGAACATTCATTATATACCCCCCGCAATCCTTTACCTGTTTTATGAATTTTGTCGGCTCTACTATCATCAGATGTACGTCGAGCGGTTTTTGGGAGAGCTTTTTTACATATTCCAAAACCGGGAATCCGAACGATATGTTGGGAACGAATACGCCGTCCATTACGTCTATGTGCAGCCATTCCGCTTCACTGCGGTTTATCATTTCTATCGACGAAGCGAGGTTGCCGAAATCGGCCGAGAGCAAAGAGGGTGATACTATTGCCATTGTCTGTCTGTTTTCTGTTATGCGTTGTGTTTTCGGGAAATATATAACAGCAATATAATATTTCGCGATGCGATAATATTTGTCGATATGGTTTCCCTTTCTCTTGGCAAAGGTAATAAATAACCTCGTAATATCTGTTTAACGGCCGCTAAATAAAAGTTCGGGTTTTTAATATCCGCATATTATTGAGGTCTGTAATAATATGCTTCCGCGAAAGCCTTTTCTATTACCTTCGTGGGAACATCCAATTTCCTTCCGAGTTCCTTAACGGTTAAGAATGCTGCTGTATTTGGAAGTTTGCAGATTTAGTCTCCTTGTGTTTCAGTTAAGGATTAACCTTTTGTTGTCGTTAATCTCAATATCGCATGTGTATATTCTTGCGAAGAGCCTCAAGAAGTCGATTGTGGATTGCTTGGGTGAGAGAATTTTTTCCTTTTTTGAAGATTCCTGAGTAGATTTTCCTTTCATAGGCAGTGTTATTTTGGTCATTATATAAAAAGAACGGACTTCGCTCTGTTTTGTTGCATGTATTTGCAAAAAAATTGCGAAGTCCGTTATCGTAGGGCGTTTTGCAGAGCAACCGTTCAGCGATGTGCGGCTGCCTGCCGGCGTGCTTTATATCGTAAGCTCTATTTTGTTCTCTTCGGCCATTCGGCGCATGTTGAGTATCGCATAACGCATCCGACCGAGTGCCGTGTTTATGCTGACATTGGTGGCGTCGGCTATCTCTTTGAAACTCATGTTGCGGTAATAACGCATTATGAGAACCTCTCTTTGGTTTTCCGGTAATGCTGAAACGAGTCGTTTTACGTCTTCTTGTATCTGATACGAAACCATTTCATCTTCAACGGTAGCCTGACTTAGTTCCTTACGGTTGAATATGTCGGGCGTAACATCGTTGTTGGATATATGGTTTTCGGCCTTCTCCTGTCTGTAATGGTCAATTATCAGATTGTGGGCGATTCTGGTTATCCACGATGAAAACTTTCCGGTTTCAACGTACCTCTTCTGTTTAATCGTAACTATGACTTTGACAAAAGTCTCCTGAAAAATATCTTCAGCTATGTCGCGATCTTTAACGATGTAATATACGTATGAAAATATACGGTTTTTGTACCTGAGAAGCAGAATGTCGAATGCTGCGTTATTACCTTCAGAATACAATGCAACCAACTGTTCGTCAGATTGCGAGTTTAAATTGTTCATTACCTCTTCGTTTATTGTTTCAAGAGTAATGGTATTCTTATAGGCATTTAGGTTTTAAGTGTTTCGGGGACAAATTTATGATTCCGATTTGTTAAATCCAAAATTAATAAATCCGTTTTATTGTATGTATAACTATTTTTAACATTTATAGCCAGCCGGTTTTATAAATAACAGAGGTTACTCTGCAATAAAAGGTTTAAAATTTTAGGAATATCGATAATATTTATAACTTTGTACTTATTGTTGTAATAATGTATTACAGTTATAAATAAAAAATATATGAAACCTACACTTTTTGTATTGGCTGCCGGAATGGGTAGCCGCTATGGTTCGTTGAAACAACTTGACGGTCTCGGTCCTAATGGTGAGACTATTATGGATTATTCCGTTTATGATGCTATTCGCGGAGGATTCGGTAAAGTCGTTTTTGTAATCCGTCATTCTTTTGCTGACGAGTTTAAGGAAAAGGTAGTTAAGAAATACGCCGAAGTAATACCTACCGAAGTCGTATATCAGGAGCTGGATTATCTTCCCGAAGGGTTCAGCGTACCGGAAGGTCGTCAAAAGCCGTGGGGAACAAACCATGCCGTCATGATGGGTAAGGACGTAATAAAGGAACCTTTTGCCGTTATTAATGCAGATGACTTTTATGGTCGCGAAAGTTTTGCCATTATAGGGAAATGGCTTTCGGAACAGACAGGGGAGAACAAGTACTGCATGGTTGGATATCGTGTAGGCAACACTTTATCGGAAAGCGGAACGGTATCGCGCGGTATATGCGAAACGAACGAAAAATCCGAATTGACCTCTGTTGTGGAACGTACGCAAATAGGTTATTATAACGGCGGAATAGCATTTAAGGAGGGTGAAGAATGGACAATGCTCGACCCCAATGTGCCGGTATCGATGAACATGTGGGGTTTCACTCCGGATTATTTCAAATATTCCGAAGAGATATTCATTAAGTTCCTGAAGGAAAACATGTCCAACCTGAAAGCCGAGTTCTTTATACCGCTTATAGTAAACGAACTTATTCAAACGGGACGTGCATCGGTAACCGTTCTCGATACACCGTCGAAGTGGTTTGGCGTAACATACGCTCAGGACAGACCGGATGTCGTTGCCAAGATTGCCGATTTGATAGCCAAAGGAGAGTACCCCGAAAAGCTGTTTTAGTATCGGATAGCATATAGGAGATTAAAAAAGAGCTGTGCCAGATTATTGCGGCACGGCTCTTTTTTATCAGAATAAAATAAAAAAGTTGCGACGTAAAATTTCTTGTTGTCTGTTGTCGGTTTAAAGAATTAGGCATCGATGTCTTATACAATTAATTACAGAATGTCAGTATTCAAAAAATTAGAGGTAAAATTTTACGTCTTATTCCATCCCTTCTATTTTCATGGTTTCCATCTCAATTTTCGATATTCCGAATTTTTTGCCGTAATTGCTCCAATATGTCGAAGCGGCCATCTTAAATAATTTTTTTGTAATAGGCATCGTTGCATGAAGAATCTTGTATTTTCGAGATATTATGGATTTGGCAAATTGGCGTATTTTTATTGAAACGATGAATTTAAAAGGAGTTTCCAATATTGCTTCGCCACCGCCAATCATTAATATCGACCCGACACGATAACCGTTTTCCCGACAAAAAAACTTCATCATCTCAACAGCCACCATGTTTTGTCGATATTCTAAAAAACCGCAATTTATAAGTATGGATATTACAGGCTTGTTTATCGTCGGATTCGCTTCGAGATATTTGAGAAAGTTTAAAAGTCCGACAGGCAAAGCATCGGCATAAAGCGGAAAAACGAACAATATGTTGGAATAATTCTCCATAAACGAGCATAATTCGCCATGGTTGTTCTTTCCGATATTAAAATATTGGGTTTCTACCGAAGAGTATCTGCAAAAAACTTCGGCATATTTCAACGAGTTCGATTTGGGCGCTCTGGGGCTACCGTTCAATATAATTATTCGCTCCATTTCTTTAATACTGTATTAACAATGCTGTAGAGATTTTTTTCGGTTGCAAATATTATTCTGTAATTGTCGAAATTCATGTTTTTAGAGTTGCGGGCAACAAGCAGTTTAAAAATCTCTTTTTCTTCATCTGAAATGTCGCCGTATGGAATTATTATGGCGTTTTTTGGCTTAACGGCTCGTTGAACATGATGCGTCTCTCCTTTATATATTCGAATAAAGGCTTGTTGTATAGGGATGGCTCTTTCCAACATGGTTTTCATTATCGTATCATACCCTCCGTATTTAAGACGGCTTATATATAGTACGGAATCGCTTTTTGCAATGAGGGGATATACCTTTGTCGCATCGTCCCGAATAACACAACATCCCGGCGTTTTAGTCCAACATCCGAAACACCCCACGCAATTTGCAATTTTCATAGAGGACAAATCCATGTATTTTATTTTGTCCGAATCTTGCAAGTCTATATATAATGGTTTGTCGCTTAATATAAGTTTCATAAATAGAATTTTTGGAATAACTGCATGGAACTTGTCAATAATTATTATACGTTTGCAGATATGCAGTTATTATAGTTATATGTAACGGCATGTAAAGTTGTAAAAAATAACGATACCGCAAAATATTAATAAAGAATATTATAAATCTTTAGCTTCAATATTTATTGATAGACAGACTTCAGGGATATATACGTTGCTTTTAATTTTACTTTAAACTGCGGAATGTATTACAGTCTGATATATGTTGCTCTTTAGTATTTGTTGAATTAATGAGCCTATATTTCGCGAGAACTTTTTATCTTTGTCGCAAATAGGAATATGCAATCTGAGAAGAGAGTATTGCCGATAACGGAACATTATGGAGATATTTGAAGACGATTTACGCAATGCATGTGAAGTCTTGTCGAAAGGAGGCGTAATATTATACCCCACCGATACAATTTGGGGTATAGGTTGCGATGCGACAAACGACGAGGCTGTAAAGAGAGTTTTTGATATTAAGCGCAGAGCCGATGGCAAGGCTTTGATTGTTATGGTGGATACTCCGGTAAAAATAGATTTTTATGTGGATGCTCCTCCTGCTGTTGCCTTTGACCTTGTTGAAGTCAGCGACAAACCTCTTACAATAGTCTATCCTCGAGGACGTAACCTCTCTTCTTTGCTGTTGGCTGAGGACGGGAGTGTGGGGATACGTGTTACTTCCGAATCATTTTCTGCTGCGTTGTGCCGTAAATACAGGAAAGCGATAGTCTCTACATCTGCAAATATCAGCGGGGAAAAATCGCCGTCTAATTATTCCGAGATTTCTGATGAAATAAAATCGGCGGTAGATTATATTGTTTCGTATCGGCAGGACGATATGTCGAGGCCGTCTGCATCGAGTGTTATAAAGGTTGATGACGGAGGTGTAATTAAGGTGCTGAGACCGTGAAATGCCGGAAATATAAACGGGTATATTTGATTTGCGACTGTATTGCGCTGTTGCTGGCATGGTTTACGTACAGCGGATTCAGATATTTGTTGCTTCCTCTCGAATCGGTATATGGCAATTTTTGGGGATTTATATCGTCTCCACGCCCGTTGATAGGGCAGTTCCTGTATCCTGCAGTGTTTTTGTTCATATTTTATTTGTCGGGGTATTATAACAAGCCGTTACTGAAATCGAGGGTAGGGGATTTCTTCATTACTTTTATATCGGTTCTTGTAGGTACTCTCGTCATATTGTTCATCTCCCTGCTTAACAAGTATATCTATACGGA
Source organism: Candidatus Caccoplasma merdipullorum (assembly GCA_017694415.1). Classification (GTDB taxonomy): domain Bacteria; phylum Bacteroidota; class Bacteroidia; order Bacteroidales; family G3-4614; genus Caccoplasma_A; species Caccoplasma_A merdipullorum. The sequence continues at coordinate 21,478 of JADIMW010000022.1, read as the reverse complement.
GTATAATTACACGTTGGTAGCCGGACTTTTTTGCATAGTCTTTATTTTAGTATTTGTTTCGCGCATAATTATAACGGGACGGATCATTCGTCTTGTAGCTAATAAGAAAGTCGGCTACAAAGCTCTTATAATAGGCTGCGGCGATAATGCCGTTAAGCTATCTGAATATCTTAACGGGAAAGGGCATGTTTCCGGATATATCGTAAAAGGGTGTGTAAGAGTTGGAAATGAAGAGCGTAAGGTCGCGTCATATTCTGTTTACGACATGGATGAATTGGAACGTGTCATATCGGAGGAACAGATAGACGTGCTTATGGTTGCCACAACGCACGGCAATAATGCGAACATGCATGAAATGATTAACCGTTTGTACCGGTACGACGTGCCTGTTTTGCTTGAAGCCGGGGAATATGAGATGCTGTATTCGAAAATAAAATTGTCCAATATATACGGGACACCTTTTATCGATATTTGTTCCTGCGGCCTTTCCGAGTCGGAAAAAAACATAAAACGCTTTTTCGACGTAACATTCTCTTTTGCCGCACTGGTATTGTTGTCTCCTCTTTTCTTGTATCTTTACGTAAGACTTAGATTCTCCGAAGGGAAACAGGTAATTTACAAACAGAAAAGGGTAGGGTATATGCATCGGGAGTTTGTAATGTACAAATTCCGTACTATGGTTGTGGAAGCCGAAAGCGAAGGTGTTCCCCGCCTTTCGGATTTCAACGATGCCCGTATTACCAAGATAGGGCATTGGATGAGAAAATACCGTATAGATGAATTGCCGCAGTTCTGGAATGTGATAAAAGGGGATATGTCGATTGTCGGGCCGCGACCCGAGCGAGCATATTTTATCGAACGTATCGTAGAACGTGCTCCGTATTATAATCTGTTGCATCAGGTGCGGCCGGGAATTACATCACTGGGTATGGTAAATTACGGTTATGCCCGTAACATAGATGAAATGTTGCAGCGATTGAAATATGATATAGCATATATCGAAAACATGTCTCTGCTGTTGGATATAAAGATAATCCTATATACAGTCAGGACAGTACTTACAGGAAAAGGAATATGAGTTTATACGATAGATTCGATGAGTGGTTTCTGAAAGTAGCCGTATGGCGGGAGAAGCATATCAAGGAAAAGAATCTGATACTGTTTCTAAGCCTTATCATCGGTATTCTTGCCGCTATTGCGGCAATGGTATTGAAATATCTGATTCATTTTATACAGAATACTCTTACCGAACATTTTTCACTTACCGGAGCCAATTATCTCTATTTGCTGTATCCGTGTATCGGTGTCTTGATAGCCGGATTGTTTGTAAAATATGTCGTAAAGGACAATATCAGCCATGGTGTAACGCGGGTACTGTATGCCATATCGCAACGTAAAAGCCGCCTTAAGCCCCATAATATGTACAGTTCGGTAATAGCCAGTTCCGTTACGATAGGATTCGGCGGTTCTGTCGGAGCCGAAGCTCCTATGGTATATACAGGGGCAGCGATAGGCTCTAACGTAGGGCGTCTGTTCCGATTGGATACCCGAGTGCTCATGTTGCTGGTGGGATGCGGAGCCGCTGCCGGTATAGCTGCAATATTTAAAGCACCGATTGCCGGGCTGCTGTTTACAATCGAAGTCCTGATGCTGGAACTTACCACGGTATCGGTAATGCCGCTGATGATTTCGGCAGCCACGGCAGCCACTGTAATATACATATTCAACGGGCCTATGCCGGAATTCCGTTTCGACCAGACCGATATATGGCAGGCATCGCGTTTCCCGTTTGTGTTGATACTCGGAATTTTCTGCGGATTTGTATCGCTCTATTTTACGAAGATGATATTGCTTATGGAGCGGCTGTTCGGAAATTTGAGTTCAAAACCGTGGCTGAAATACTGCCTCGGCTCGGTAATCCTCAGCAGTGCGATATTTTTCCTCCCTCCGTTATACGGTGAGGGGTATGATTCGATAACGAAACTTTTGAGCGGCGACCCCACTTCGATAACCGACGGAAGTATCTTTTATTCGCACAGGGAGAGTTTCTGGACAATGACTGTCATGGTGGGATTGATAATATTGCTGAAATCGTTCGCCACAGCAGCCACAAACGGTGCAGGAGGTGTAGGAGGTACATTTGCGCCGAGCCTTTATATGGGGTGTATGAGCGGATTCTTGTTCGCATACGTTTTCAATCATTTTGTTCCGCTTCCCGATCCCATATCCGAGCGTAATTTCGCGCTTATGGGTATGGCTGCCGTGATGTCCGGAGTAATGCACGCTCCGTTAATGGCGCTCTTCCTTACGGCAGAACTTACCGGCGGATATTCACTCTTCTTGCCCCTTATGATAGCCTCCTTATCGGCATACGGAACAGTCAGGATATTCAACAATTACAGTTTATATACATATCGTCTCGCACAAAAAGGGGAACTTATAACCCACCATAAAGATAAAACCGTCCTTACCCTGTTGAAAATGGACAGTGTTATAGAGCGCGATTTGCTTACGGTAACGCCCGATATGACGTTGGGCGAGATGGTAAAGGTAATTTCCAAATCCCGCAGAAATATTTTCCCGGTCATAGACAACGACAATACCCTGCTCGGGATAGTAGTGTTGGATGACATACGCAACATAATGTTCCGCCCCAAACTGTACGACCGTTTTAAAGTCCGGAAGTTTATGGTTTCCCCTCCGGCAAAGATAGAACTCGGTTGTACAATGGAGCAGGTAATGAAAGTGTTCGACGACACCAATGCGTGGAATCTGCCGGTTGTTGAAAACGGGAAATACGTAGGATTCGTTTCAAAATCGAAGATATTCAATTCGTACCGCAGAGTATTGGTACATTATTCCGAAGATTGACAAATAAAATGAACAGTAAGGAAATTCGCATAGTATTCATGGGGACTCCCGATTTTGCAGTGGAGTCGTTAAAACGTCTTGTGGAAGGAGGGTATAATGTCGTGGCTGTAATAACAATGCCCGACAAACCTGCTGGACGCGGTCAGAAACTGCACTATTCGGCAGTAAAGGAATATGCATTGTCGGCAGGATTGAAACTGCTGCAGCCGGAGAAGTTGAAAGACGATACGTTTTTGACTGAACTGCGGGCGTTGGATGCCGATTTGCAGATTGTCGTGGCTTTCAGAATGTTGCCCGAAGCGGTATGGAACATGCCCCGTATGGGTACATTCAATCTGCACGCTTCGCTCCTTCCTCAATACAGAGGAGCAGCTCCCATAAACCGCGCCATAATGAACGGGGATACGGAGACTGGCGTAACGACATTTTTCCTTACACACGATATAGATACGGGTAAAATAATCATGCAGCGTAAGACACCTATTTTGGACAGCGATAATGCCGGCACGCTGCACGACAGGCTTATGACGATAGGAGCTGAAATGGTAACGGATACTGTCGATGCCATAGCTGCCGGTACTGTATCTCCCGTAGAGCAGTCGGCGCTGATAGAAGGCTCTTCTGTGTTGCGGGTTGCACCCAAGATTTTCAAAGAAGACTGCCATATAATATGGGACAAAGATGCGGTAGATGTGCGGAATATGATAAGGGGACTCTCACCGTATCCCGGAGCATGGAGTACGCTCGTTTTTCCCGACGGAGAGAGTATGCAGGTAAAAATATTCGATACGGCAATAGACAGCACCGATGGACAGAATATACCCGGGAATATCCGTTCCGATAATAAAAAACAACTTTCTGTCGCATGCAAACAAGGATGCTTGAATATCCTCTCCCTGCAGTTGCCCGGGAAAAAACGGTTGGGCGTGGAAGAACTTCTGCGCGGCTTTAAAATACCCGAAGGAAGCCGCTTTGAATAACGGTGTGGCTCGGCTTGTTCGGCTCACGCTTAAAAAGGTAGGGCAGGGGGGAGCTGCCGTTTTACGTTACCTGCCTATCCCTTCATAACAGAAGCCAAGGGATGTGAGGTATTCTTTTTCGTATATGTTGCGGCCGTCGAGTATATACGGCGTCCGCATACGTTTCATAATATCGTTCCAGTCGGGCATTCTGAATTGCTTCCACTCTGTCAGCATCATAAGTACATCGGCGTTATTAACCGCTTCGTACATGTCTTTTGCGTAGGTTATCGATGTCTCTTCGAATATCTTCTGTGCCGTTTTTACGGCTATCGGGTCGTATGCTGTTATGGTGCAACCGGATGTTATCAACGCTTTTATTATGTCCAACGACGGAGCGTCGCGCATGTCATCAGTTTCCGGTTTGAACGACAGTCCCCAAACAGCTACTCGTTTATCGGCTATGTCTCCTTTGAAGTGTTTCAGGAACTTATTGTACAAGACCTTTTTCTGGTTGTCGTTTACGCTCTCTACGGCCTTCAGAACGGTCATTTCCACGCCGTTCTCTTCTCCGGTTTTTATCAATGCCCGTATGTCTTTCGGAAAACATGAACCTCCATATCCTATACCGGCATATAAAAACTTGTTGCCTATGCGTCCGTCTCCGCCCATGCCTGCGCGGACATGGGTTATATCTGCGCCTACCTGCTCGCACAGGTTGGCTATGTTGTTCATGAAACTGATGCGGGTGGCGAGCATTGCGTTTGATGCGTATTTGGTCATCTCGGAGGATGCTATGTCCATAAACATCACTCTGAAATTGTTTATCAGGAACGGCTTGTAGAGGCGCGTAAGAATGTCGCGTGCCTTTTCGCTCTCAATACCTACCACTACGCGGTCGGGACTCATAAAGTCTTTAACGGCGTTTCCTTCTTTAAGGAATTCCGGATTTGAGGCTACATCAAATTCTATATTCAATCCTCGTTTATCCAGTTCCTGTCTTATGGCGTCTTTTACTTTTATCGAAGTTCCTACCGGTACGGTACTTTTGGTTACGACAAGCAGATATCCCGTCATGCATTGCCCTATTTGCGAGGCAAGTTCCATAACGTATGTCAAATCTGCGCTGCCGTCTTTTGCAGGTGGAGTCCCTACGGCGCAAAACAGTATTTCGAGACCGTCTATTACGGAGGTTAGTTCCGTAGAGAAACGGAGTCTCCCTTCTCTACAATTCTTTTTCACCATTTCTTCCAACCCCGGTTCATATATTGGTATTATGCCGCTGTTGAGGTTTGCTATTTTATCCTTGTCTATATCGACGCAAACTACATTGTTGCCCATTTCGGCAAAACAGGCACCGCTTACCAAACCTACGTATCCGGTTCCGACTACTGCTATTTTCACGTTATATCGTTGTTAGTTGTTTCAAAATGCATTGTCATCTCCCTTTATGGCCTGCCATATCGTAAGGAGTATTATTTTTATATCCAACAGAAGATTCCAGTGTTCTATGTACCATATATCGTGTTTTATACGCATTTCCATTTGCGACAATTCTTTGGTCTCTCCTCTGTATCCGTTCACTTGAGCCCAACCTGTAAGCCCCGGCTTTATAAAGTGTCGCACCATGTATTTGTCTATTATGGCGGAATATTCTTCTGTGTGTTTGAGCATGTGGGGACGTGGCCCTACTACGGACATTTCCCCCTTAAAGATGTTTATGAATTGCGGAAACTCGTCCAGACTCGTTTTACGTAGGAATTTCCCTATCGGGGTAATTCTGTCGTCTCCTCTTTCTGCCTGTTTTGTATCGCACTCATTGTTTACTTTCATCGTTCTGAACTTCAGACACTCGAACTCTTTTCCCATCAACCCCGTGCGTTTTTGTTTGAACAGTACAGGACCCGGTGAGGAACGCTTCACGGCGATTGCTATAGGTATATACCATAAGGGCGACAGCAACAGTACTATTCCGGAAATAATTATATCCATAAGCCGCTTTACCAATCTGAATCCCCAGTTTTGCAACGGTTCTTCCCGTACAGAGAACAGAGGTATCGCTCCTAATGTTTGGAAATTCAAACGGCGCAATACATAGCGGCGTATTTCAGGAACGATGTAAAACCGCATTGTATTGCGTTCGGATATTTGTATCAGGTTTATTATCTTGTTGTCCTGAGAGCCCGGCAGAGAGCAGAATATTTCATCGACATTATTTTTCTTGCAAAACTCTTCCACATCCCCTGTGTTGCCTATCAGATACGGCTTTATTTCTTTATCAACATCAGCAGGATTGTCATCGAAAAAACCGAGGAACTTATATCCGTATCCCATGTCGGAACACAATTCGTTGTATAGCATTATCCCGGTTTTTCCGGCACCAACTATCACCACGCGTCTGAAGTTGTATCCTTTCCGCCGGTAGAATTTCAGCAACCTGTTTACGATTATCCACCAGAGGTTGAGTGTCGCATAAAGTCCTACGAAAAAGATTGCAAGCGTTTTTGCCTTTATCTCGAATTGCAGGAACATCGAGAGAGACAAGAATATCAGGAAATAGAGCAATACCGATTTTGTCGTTGTCAGCAACAGTTCGTCAATGTATGTTACACGGTTGTTGTGAACATCGCGGAACATTATGTTTACCGGGATATAAGCGATATTCAAGACGAACCACACTATTTTGCGGTTGAACGAATCGATTAAATCGTGAGGCAATAGCAGACATGCGAGGATATATACCATGTTTATACAGATAAAATCCCCGACAGTTACAATTACCTTTATAAGTTGCCCCTTTCTTCTTTTGCTCATACTCGCAGAACGCGATAAAAAACTACAATAGGGTTTTCCAGTCCTACTTCATGTTTTCGTCGATCATCTCTATTTTCTGAATGACCAGCTGCATGTCGTCTTTCAATTTCTTGATTTTCCTTTCTATCTCCTTTACGATATTATTACCCTGTTTGGAGGATATGCTGAAAAATCCCATATTGTTTTCGTATGTCTGGAGTTCGGCCTTCATACGGTCGTAAGTTCTTAACAAGCGGTCTCTCTCACTGTGCAATTTAGAGCCATTCCCTCCGGAAATATCTTTTATTGTCGAAGCAAATGCACTGAGTCGGGCATTTCGGTTCTGTATGTTGAATTTTTCAAACTGCTTGTCCAATGCAGCTTTAAATGCTTTGTTCAGTTTGTCCTTTTCTTTGAACGGGACGAATCCTATGTTGTTCCATTCGGCTATCAGACTGCGCAGTTCGGCTTCGGCCTCCTTCCCTTCCATGTCGGTATCGATAGCCAATATCTTTTCGATAATAGCCTGTTTTGCCGCCAGATTGGATTTTTCAATCTCCATTTGTCCGGCAGTCTCTTTTGCCTTGCGTTCGAAGAAGTAATCGCATGCGGAAATAAAACGTTTCCATAAAGCGTCGGAATATTTGCGCGGAACGGCACCCACGGTCTTCCACTCCTTTTGAAGAGCTATATATTTTTCAGTCGTTTTTTGCCATTCGGTACTCTCTTTCATTTCTTCCGCCTTTTCGCATAAAGCCCTCTTTTGTTCGAGGTTTTTTGCGAATTCGCTTTTTACGGTTTTATAGTATTCCGATTTCTTCTTAAAGAATATGTCGCATGCATTTCTGAAGCGCTCATACAATTGGCTGCTTTTTTTCCTCGACGTATAACCTATCTGTTTCCATTCGGCCTGAATGTCCACAATCTCTTTTGTCTTATCTTCCCAAGACTGGAAACTTTTCAGTTCGTCAGTGGCAATCCCTTCTACTTTCTCGCATAATTTTATCTTTGCCTCTTCGTTCTCCTTCTCTTTTTCCTTTATCGCTTCGAAGTGAGCCTGATAACGTTTGCTTATTACGGTCGATGCGTCTTTGAACCTGTTCCAAATCTGTTCGCGCAGGTCTCTTTCAACCGGGCCTATATTGCGCCATTCATCGTGAAGGTGTTGCAACTCCTTGAATGCTGCGATTATATCGTCCGATTCGGTCAATGCTTCTGCAGCTTTACATATAGTCGTTTTCTGTTCGAGATTCTTCTTGAAGTCGTAATCGCGGAGTTCCTTGTTTATTTTCAACATATCGTAGAACTGTTCCACGCTGTGCTGAAAGTTTTTCCACATTTGGTTTACGGCAGATGCGGGTATATCGGTTATCTCCTTGAACGTCTGTTGTAACTGCTGGAATTCGTTATAGCGTTTGTTTATGTTGTCGGAATCGTTTATGATTTTCGACATTTCATCCAATATCGCCTGTTTACGCTCCAGATTCTTGGCTCGCAACTCTTCCAACTCCGCGAGGAATCTGGCTTTCTTTTCCTTATATACCTGCAATGCATTTTTCAGCCTCTCTTCAAAAACATCGGAGGCCGGTACGAATTCAGTATCGGCATCGTCCTGCGTATCGGCGTTGTGTCGAGCCTTTTCGGACTCAACCTCTTGCTTGCGCAATTTATAGTAGCACTGTTTCAAATACTCTATTTCATCTTTAACTTCTTCAACCGATGAATTTATAAGAGTTTCGAGACGTTCAACAATTTGTTGTCTTGACAAGTTGGGTTTGACCTCCTCTGTCTCTATATCGGCAGACGGTTCGTCGGATTCCGAAGCCATGTCAGACTCCTCTTGCAAAGAATCCGTCATGTCGTTTACCTCATCTGATTCATTATCTGCAGGAAGTGCAGTTCCCGATTCGACGGGAATTTCATTCTCAACCATATCTTTTCCTTCGTTTTCCATCTCCGGTAAAACCGTCTCTTTTAGTTCAGTCATATTTATTAGCTTTTTATGAATGATGCTCCTCTTCGGCGTTTATTAAAGCGCATTACTTTACGCGCCGGATTGTAAAACCGCCGTCATCTCCTATTTACGTTGTTTATTTAGGGCAAAAATAAGGATTTTATTTATCTATTAAAATATTATGCAGTTTTTTATATGCGAAAAAAACTGTTAATATTTCAAATTGCATTGTAATACAATGTGGTACAGTTGGACGGAATTAAAAATTTTTCGGCTGCATGCATAATGTCCGTACATTTTACCGCTCTGTATCTGTCGGTAAGCGAAGCCAGATTACAGGCATTGCCCAACAGCTCGCTGTACGCGAGACGTGCGGCATATTCGGCATTATCCGTCCTGTCAAAAAGTTCCGACGATTCGAATTTATTAACCACCTTTTTTAATTCGTGGTTGGACACCTTTTGCAACAGCAATTTTTCAATCTCGCACTCTATTGCATCGTCGGCATCCTCCATCTTTACACCCGGAAGCAGAAATCCGCTTACAATCAGCAGTCCGGGGTCAATATCGCCGGTTACCGATGCGTCTATTGAAAAAAACAACCGTTTATTCTTTAACAGCTTTGTTTTGAGACGTGAAGATTTACCGTTGGCAAGTATGTCGGAAATCAAATCGATACAGGGGTAACAATCGTCCGTTCGCCCGGGAATATGCCAGACTTTGTATATGGCGTTAGCCCGGACTTTGCGACAGACACTTATCTCGCGCGACTTTTTCTGCTTCGGCTCTTCCGGAATTTCCGGTCTTTTAAGGCCGGACGGACTGAGTTGAGCAAACCATTTTTCGACAAGATTTATACACTGTTCGAATTTTACGTTGCCCACTATCGACAGAATCGCGTTGTCGGGCGCATAATATTGTTTATAGTAATTTTTTATATCATCAAGCGTTATGGAATTAATATGCGATATGCTGTTGCCTATTACCCTGTTGCGATAAGGATGCTTCTTATATGCAGTTTTTCGGTACAGGTATGATGCGTCGCCATACGGACGGTTTAAGTTCCTTTGTTTAAACTCCTCTGTTACAACGCTTCGTTGTACCGATAACGTCTTGTCGTTAAGGTTTAGAAATGACATCCTGTCGCTCTCTACCCATAGGGCAGTTTCTAAGTTGTGTGCAGGGACAATATCGTAATAATTGGTTATGTCGGCCGTAGTGTATGCGTTGTTTTCACCTCCTGCATTTTGAAGCACGGTATCAAAGTTCGGGACGTTTTCCGACCCTCCGAACATCAAATGCTCCAGAAGGTGGGCACACCCGCTTTTGCCGTTACAATCGTTTTTACCACCGACGTTATAAAGGACATTTACCGCAACAATCTCCGTCAGAGGATTGTAACTGTGTACAATTCGCAAACCGTTAGGTAGGACATATCTGTTAATATCTGGCATCTCGACACTCTGTTATGCTTTGAAAAATTTTGCCTAAAAGTAGTCATAACGCTTGGATTGACAAATATCAAAAAAGATGATAACAAACACTTATATATATTTCGCATATATTTCCTCCGTAACGATTTATTTAGTACCTTTGCGGCTGTATATCTTATTATAGTACAGATATGCAATTGCGGCCGGATGTAAAATTAACATTCTGGCAGTTAAATATTTGTATGGCATTATGCGTATTGTGGGCAATGCTGTTCCAAATCCCGGCTAAAGGGTTTTATTCGAAAATCCTTTACGGAAACGTAAAACATGCTATATTTTAAAATTTGTGCAGAATGGAAAATAATCTTGATATGCTGCTGAAACTGGCTATAAGTGCGGCAGTACAGGCCGGAAAAGGGATAATGGATATATATACCGACGAAAGTTCCGATTTCGGAGTGGAAATGAAATCGGATAACTCGCCGCTCACGATAGCCGACAAAAAATCCGACGCAATAATTTCTTCATATCTTTCCAAAACGAAAATACCGGTTCTCTGTGAAGAGATAAAGAACAGTCCTTACGAAGAGCGCAAGGCGTGGTCTCTGTTGTGGGTGGTCGATCCGCTCGACGGCACAAAGGAATTTATAAAAAGAAACGGCGAATTTACTGTCAATATCGCACTGGTGGAGAAATCAGAGCCGATACTCGGAGTTATATATGTCCCCGTAAAAAACACGATATATTTCGGATATAAGGGGTTCGGCAGCAGAAAAGCAGAGAACGTATTGCCGTCCGACAGTTGCGACGAAATAATATCGCGTAGCAGACAACTGCCTGTAACCGACGGCGAAGAAAGAGCATATACCGTTGTAGCATCCCGTTCGCATTTGTCGGCCGAAACCGAAGAGTTTATCAACGACAGGAAAAAAACATATCCGCAGCTTGTTACCGTAAGTGCCGGAAGTTCATTGAAAATATGCCTCGTATGCGAAGGAAAGGCCGACGTCTATCCGAGATTCGCACCGACAATGGAGTGGGATACGGCAGCCGGAGACGGCATAGCGCGCGCCATGGGGCTTAAATGCACGCTTGTCGATGGAAACACGCCATTATCATATAACAAAGCCGATTTAACCAATCCGTGGTTTATAATAGACCGCGGAAACAAATAACGCCTATGAATATAGAAGCACTGTTCGTACTCTGTACGTTAATCGTAATGCTCATCGTTCTGGCGACGGACAGGATGAGGCCGGGTCTTACGCTTCTGCTCGTTGCCATAATAATGATGCTTACGGGGATAATAACACCTTCCGAGATGGTCGCCGGATTCAGCAACAAAGGTATGATAACGGTAGCCATTCTCTTTTTGGTAAGTGAAGGGGTACGTCGTTCGGGGGCACTGGACTACATGATAAAAAGTATCTTGCCGCAGAAAAAGACATCGGTGGCACGGGCTCAACTCAGGATGCTGCCTGCCGTAGGTGCAATATCGGCATTCCTCAACAATACTGCAGTAGTAGTAATATTCGCCCCGATAGTAAAGAAGTGGGCGCAATACGTAGGGATGCCGATGAAAAAGTTCCTAATACCGCTTTCGTATGCCACCGTCCTCGGAGGGACATGTACACTTATCGGAACATCAACCAACCTCGTCGTATATGGTATGATGCAGCAGAACGGATACGATATGAAGATGTTCGAACTGTCGAAAGTCGGCATTATAATATTGGCCGTAGGTTTGATATATATGCTATTGGCGTCGAAACGTCTGTTGCCCAATGAAGAAAAGGCGAAAAACTCGGCAGCAAGCGAAGTCGGGCAGAAAGAGTTCTTTTTCGAATTGGCATTGTCCGAAAATTCCCCGTTTATAGGGGAGAAGATTGACAACGGGCATGTGTCGCTGTTGGCACAAAACTCAATATCCGGCATCAGACGCAACAACGAATATATCGATACCGCCGACAAAGTCATAGAAATAGAGCGAGAAGACATACTTATAATAGCCGGCCGTACTGCACATGTAGAGCATCTTACGAAAATAGAGGGAGCACGCCTGCTGTCTTTGACAAAAGCCGATCCCGGTTTCCTTAAAAATGCCGACAATGTAGTAGAAGTAGTTCTTGCACCGCGTTTCCCCGGTTTAAGGCAGACATTAAAGGAGTTCGATTTCTTCCGCCGTTACGGAGCCATAATAATAGCCATAAACAAAGGCGGAAAAACAATAACGTCGGGATTCGAAGATGTCAAGTTCGAAGAAGGCGACGATTTGATATTGCTTACAAACGACACTTTCCGCAAGGCATGGGGCGAATCCACCGTATTCCACCTGATGTCGGACGTAGGAGATTTTGAAGCCCCACAGAAAAAAAGCCGCAAATGGATGGCATTTGCAATCCTTATTATCATGGTGGTAGGCGCATCGTTCGGGGAATACATGCAAAAGTTCAACGGACTGAAACTTGACATGTTCTTTTTTGCCGCAGCCGCGCTGTTTGCTATGACGGCACTGAAACTATACCCTGCAAAGAAATACACCAAGTTCATAAGCTGGGACATACTTATCGCCATAGCGTCGGCATTTGCCATAGCGTCGGCCATGACAAATTCGGGAATAGCCGACATAATCGCCACCAACATAATATCGGCAGTAAAAGGACTCGGCCCTGTTGCCGTAATAGCTGCGCTCTTCCTTATAACTTGCATTTGTACCGAATTTATAACCAATAATGCCGCAGCGGCACTTACATTCCCAATAGCGTTGTCGTTGGCAAAAGAGATGGGGCTTGACCCCATGCCGTTCTTCATAACGATATGCGTGGCTGCATCGACTGGCTATGCCGTACCTATAGGGTATCAGACAAACCTCATAGTACAGAGCATGGGAGGATACAGGTTTAAGGATTTTATCCGTTTTGGTTTGCCGCTCGACATATTGATATTCATCACGACAGTAATATTCGTTTCACTAATCTGGGGATTTAAACCCGCATAATTTATGGCAGAAAACAACATATATCCGGTTTTTGACAAGATGCTGGGACGGGGCGACCGTGAAGCGCTTCTAAAACAGCACGGCATAGTTTTATGGTTTACGGGACTGTCGGGTTCCGGAAAAAGCACGCTTGCCATTGCATTGGAAAGAGAACTCTTCAAATCCGGTTTTGTATGCCGTCTGCTCGACGGAGACAATATCCGTACAGGAATAAACAACAACCTCGGATTTTCCGAAGCAGACCGCATAGAAAATATCCGCAGGATAGCCGAGGTAGCCAAACTCTTTGCCGATAGCGGAATAGTAACGCTCGCATCATTTATTTCCCCGACAAAAGAGATACGCAGCATGGCTGAAAATATCATCGGGAAAGACGATTTTACCGAGATATATGTCAGCACACCGCTGGAAATATGTGAAAAGCGGGATGTAAAAGGACTTTACAAAAAGGCGCGCAAAGGGGAAATAAAGGACTTTACCGGAATATCCGCACCATTTGAAGCTCCCGAATCGCCGGCAATATCGATAGACACATCGAAAGCTACGCTTGAAGAATGCGTAAAAATGCTCAAAAACAAGATAATAGAAAAAATATCATATTAAAATGGGAGGTAAGCTCCGCTAAATCAAAAATCAGAACAGTTCTACAACAAAAGCAGGAGTGAAAACGAATTTATCCGGTCGCATTACAACAAAAGGCCGATAAGGGAAGAGAAGCCGCTGTGTACATATACCATAAAATTGCAGGTGTTGCAGACTGTTTAATATATTATTTGTATTTTTGTCGAAGTTTTACAAAACCCTAACAGGTATAGAGATGGAAGAGTATAAGTTAAGTCATCTAAAAGAGTTAGAAGCAGAATCTATCCACATTATCAGAGAAGTCGTGGCGGAATTTGAAAAGCCCGTAATGTTATATTCGATAGGCAAAGACTCGTCGGTTATGGTACGACTTGCCGAAAAGGCTTTCGCCCCCGGTCGAGTACCGTTTCCTCTGATGCACATAGATTCGAAATGGAAATTTCGCGAAATGATAGAGTTCCGCGACAGATATGCAAAAGAGTATAACTGGAATCTCATAGTAGAGTATAACAAAGCCGGATACGAGGCCGGTATCGGACCTTTCACGCACGGCAGCAAGGTGCATACCGACGTGATGAAGACGCAGGCTCTTTTGGCTGCTCTCGACAAGTACAAATTCGATGCGGCATTCGGCGGAGCAAGACGCGACGAGGAAAAATCGAGAGCCAAAGAGAGGATATTCTCGTTCAGAGACCGCTTCCATCAGTGGGACCCGAAAAACCAGCGCCCCGAACTTTGGGACATATACAATGCCAAAGTACACAAAGGCGAATCGATACGCGTATTCCCTCTCTCCAACTGGACAGAACTCGACATATGGCAATACATCAGACTCGAAAAAATACCTATCGTGCCGCTCTACTTCGCAAAAGAACGCCCGATAGTAAATATCGACGGCAACCTCATAATGGTCGATGACGACCGCATGCCGGAAGAATATCGCAAACAGGCGAAAATGATGAAAGTGCGTTTCCGTACATTAGGATGCTATCCGCTTACGGGAGCAGTGGAATCGGAAGCCGATACGATTGAAAAAATCGTAGAAGAGATGATGGTAACGACGAAATCGGAGAGGACGACACGTGTCATAGACTTCGACCAGGATGCAAGTATGGAACAGAAAAAAAGAGAAGGGTACTTTTAAATTAATCAGGCTATGGCACAGAAACTTAATATAACCGAATTTTTAGAGCAAGACGAAAAAAAGGATTTGTTGCGTTTACTCACCGCAGGTTCGGTAGATGACGGCAAATCGACCCTTATAGGCAAACTGCTGTTCGACAGCAAGAGGTTGTATGAAGACCAGTTGGATGCTCTCGAACGCGACAGCAAGAGATTGGGCAATGCCGGAGAAAATATCGACTACGCCCTCCTTCTCGACGGATTGAAAGCCGAACGCGAGCAAGGAATAACAATCGACGTGGCATACCGTTATTTTTCGACCAACAAGCGCAAGTTCATCATTGCCGACACTCCGGGACACGAGCAGTACACCCGCAACATGATAACAGGCGGCTCGACGGCAAATCTTGCCATAATACTGGTAGATGCCCGTACGGGAGTAATTACGCAGACAAAACGCCATACGTTCCTCGTATCGCTGCTTGGAATAAAACACCTCGTTCTGGCCGTAAACAAGATGGACCTCGTAAACTTCGACAAAGCCGTATTCGACAAAATAACGGCCGATTACAAAGGGTTCGTTTCATCGCTCGACATACCCGACATAACCTATATACCTCTATCGGCATTAAAAGGCGACAATGTCGTAAACAAATCCGAAAACACACCGTGGTATGAAGGAAAATCTCTGCTCGATTTCCTCGAGACAGTACACATAGCAAGCGACAACAACTTTACCGATTTCAGATATCCGATACAATACGTATTGCGTCCCAATCTCGATTTCAGAGGATTCTGCGGAAAAGTGGCATCGGGAGTCGTACACAAGGGCGACGAAGTCGTAGCTATACCTTCAGGAAAAAAATCAAAGGTAAAATCGATAGTAACATACGACGGCGAGTTGGAATATGCATTCCCTCCCCAGTCGGTAACGATAACACTTGAGGACGAAATAGACCTGTCGAGAGGCGAGATGCTGGTTCATCCCGACAATCTGCCGTGCGTAAGCCGCAGTTTCGAAACAATGCTCGTATGGATGGACGAAAAGGCCATGAACAGAGAAGGACAGTATTTCATAAAGCAGACTACACATACTACAAGGGTACACATCGACAAGATTTCATACAAGGTGGATGTGAACACGATGAAACAGTATCCGGCCGAAAACCTCGTGCTTAATGAAATAGGTAGGGCGGTAATTGTCGCCAACGAGCCGATGTTCTTCGATTCGTACAAACGCAACAAAAGTTGCGGGTCGTTTATACTGATAGACCCGATAACCAACAACACATGCGCCGTAGGAATGATAATAGGCGAAATAGCCGACACCGAGCTGGCAATGGAAATAAGTTCGGAAGACCGCAAGGCAATGCGCGAAGGACATTCCACCGTATCGGCCGAAGAACGCAAGAGAGTAACCGGACATGACGGAAAACTTATCGTAGTAAAAGGCGAAGACAAAGATACGTCGAGAGAGTATGCCTATACGCTCGAACGCCGTCTGTTCGATTTGGGATACATAGCAGCCGTATTGGATACCGAATCTCCGGATGCAGACGCAGCTGCAATATCGAAAGTAGCAAAGAGCATATCCGAGCAGGGAATTATCGTTATAATCATCGATGCCGAATCGAAATGCGACAGCAGCGACGCTCTTGTATGCAAGATCGGAAATACGGTAAGCATTGCCGAAATAGAGAATTTGATAAATGATAAATTGTAAGCCGATATGGGACTTAATTTTCAAAAACTTCCGGTAAATACCATGGTAGGGGCATCGTGGGATACCTTTAAAAAAGTATGTGCCGGACGAACCGTAGATAAAGGGTATAAAAACAAATACCGTTTTACGAAGATAATATGCCGCATATTGAGTTCTCTAAACGGCGTTGAAAATTCGAGATACAAATCGCGCTTCAAAGATACCAAGATAGAAGAAGCGCCTGTATTCATTATCGGACACTGGCGCAGCGGAACGACATTCATGCATAATGTCTTTGCCTGCGACAAACAGTTCGGATATACGACCACGTACCAAACCGTATTCCCGTTTCTGATGCTCTTCATGCAACGCTTCTTCAAAAAGATGGCGGCAATATCGATGCCCAAGAAACGACCCACCGACAATCTGGAGCTAAATACCGACCAGCCGCAGGAAGAAGAGTTCGCAATGGCGAACATGACCCCGTATTCGTTCTACAATTTCTGGGTATTCCCCAGAGATACGGCAGAGTACAGGGAAAAGTATCTTCTCTTCAAAACGATAGACAAGCAGGAACTGGACGATTACAAGGAAGCCTATACGAGACTTATAAAACTCTCGATGTGGAATACCGGAGGAAAGAGGTATCTCTCGAAAAACCCGCCCAATACCGGACGAATACCCCAACTGCTCGAAATGTTCCCCAATGCGAAGTTCATATACCTCGTAAGGAATCCCTACACGGTATTCGAATCGACGCGCAACTACTTTACAAATACCATACGTCCGTTGAAATTTCAGGATTATGATGATGAAAGTATGACCAAAGACATTCTCGACAACTACAAAGAACTGTACTTCAAATACGAAGAAGACAAGAAACTTATCCCCGAAGGTAATTTGGTGGAGATGCGATTCGAGGATTTCGAGGCCGACCCGCTGAAAAAGATGCAGGAGATATATGAAAAACTCTCCCTGCCGGGATTCGAAGCGGCCCAACCGGCCATAGCGGCATACGTAAACAAGAAAAAAGGATATAAAAAGAACAAGTACGATTACGAGCCCGCAACAGTTGAAATAGTAGAAAAGAACTGGGACTTCGCTTTGGAAAAATGGGGGTATAAAATAAAAAAATAGATACATGAATAAAAGCATGTCCGTATAGAATAAATACAGAACCGCCGGCGCAGATATAAGGAATATGCGACTCCGGCGGTTCTGTTTTGACATATAAACACCTCTCCGGCATATTAAGCGGGGATATTCAACTTGCATACAACCGTAAATAAACATCTCGCAATGGAAGACAAGCACAACGAAGGATTACCCGAGCAGGCGTTCCGTCCGTTAAAAAAAAGGCGAAAAATATACACCGGTAATGGCTCCCGATAAAGAATACCGCGAAGCAACGCCATGGTCGGTAAGTTGGGGTTTGATAATGGCGGTAGTATTCTCGGCTGCGGCAGCATACCTCGGACTAAAAGTGGGACAGGTAATAGAAACAGCCATACCCATAGCGATAATAGCAGCCGGCATGTCGAACGCCTCGAAACGCAAAAACCGTCTCGGAGAAAATATAATAATGCAGTCGATAGGCTCTGCTTCCGGCGGTATCGTGGCAGGTGCGATATTTACTCTGCCGGCCATATACATACTCGGACTCTCCGCATCATACATGCAGATATTCCTCAGCTCCCTGCTCGGCGGGGCATTAGGTATCCTGATGCTTATACCGTTCAGAAAATATTTCGTGTCGGAGATGCACGGAAAATACCCGTTCCCCGAAGCTACGGCAACGACACAAGTGCTTATATCTGGCGAAAGCGGAGCCAAACAGGCAAAACCGTTGATATTGGCAGCAGCAATAGGAGGGATATACGATTTCCTCCTCTCCACTTTCGGCTGGTGGAGCGAGACGCTGACAACAAGAATACTTCCGTACGGCGAAGTAATGGCGGACAAATTCAAGGCCGTTTTTAAAATAAATACCGGAGCAGCCCTCCTCGGCCTCGGATACATAGTGGGATTGCGTTACAGCGTTATAATATGCGCCGGCTCCATATTCGTCTGGTTTATATTGATACCTTTTATCGGCATGGCATTCCCCGACATGCAATATATACCGGAAGCAGGCGTAGAACCCGTAAGAGTAGGGGATATGTCTCCCGAATCCATATTCGCAGCCTATGCACGGTATATAGGCATAGGCGGAATAGCAATGGCCGGACTTATCGGCATAATCCGTTCGTGGAGCATTATTTCGGGAGCTTTGACGCTGGCGTGTCGCGAAATAAAAGGCAAAACCTCGGCCATAACGGAATCGGTGTTGAGAACCGAACGCGATATTGCGATGAAACATATCGTAATATCTCTTCTCATTACTTTTGTCGCAATATTGCTGTTCCTCTATTTCGGCGTGATAAGCAATTTAGTGCAGACGCTTGTGGCTTTTGCTGTAATAGCGGCAATATCGTTCCTGTTTACTACGGTGGCCGCCAACGCCATAGCCATAGTAGGCACGAATCCCGTATCGGGCATGACATTGATGACGATGATAATCGCATCCGCCGTTCTCGTCGGAGTGGGAATAGAGGGCGACAAAGGCATGATAGCCGCTCTCATAATAGGATGCGTTGTCTGTACCGCCCTTTCAATATCCGGAAGTTTTGTTACCGATTTAAAAATAGGATACTGGCTGGGAGCCACACCGAAGAAACAGGAGAGTTGGAAGTTCCTCGGCGTACTCGTATCGGCACTTACAGCAGGCGGCGTAATAATGATACTGAACAAGGCATACGGATATTCCGAAACCGGATTGGCAGCGCCGCAGGCAAACGCCATGGTTGCCGTTATAAAGCCGATGATGTCGGGCGAAGGTGCGCCGTGGGCGTTATATCTTACGGGGGCAGGCATAGCCCTGTTGGCCACATTGTTTAAAGTGCCGGCTTTAGCATTTGCGCTCGGCATGTTTATACCCATGGAATTAAATGCCCCGCTTGTAATAGGCGGAGCGATAAGTTGGTATGTCGGTTCGCGCGGCGATAATAAACTGAGGAAAATACGGCAGGAGAGAGGGACGCTTTTGGCGTCGGGCTTTATAGCCGGCGGCGCATTGATGGGTGTAGTCAGCGCGACATTGCGCTTTTGCGGGTTCAAATACGTATCGCCTTTTGGCGATAACACGGCTCAAATACTCGGATTGACAGCCTATATCGCATTAATTCTGTATTTGCTGTTCGAAAGTCGCAAAGCAAAACAAAGCGATTAAAGCAACAATGAACTCTTATATTTCATTATGAACTGATATATAAGTTCGGTCGTATCTTGTATCCCCAATATTGAAGAATCGATAGACAAGTGGTACGAACTGCTGTCGCCCCACTGTTTGTCGGTGTAAAAATTATAATACGATGCACGTTGTTTATCGCGCCTCTGGGCAAGAGCGAAGGCATCCTTTTCGCCTATATGGTCGCGAGCCATAACTCTTTTCACCCGTTCATTCATGGGCGCATGAATAAATATATTGACACAATGCGGGTAATGCCGCAGAATATAGTCGGCACAACGCCCAACAATAACGCATTTACCCTTATGGGAAAGCATCTCTATAACATCCGACTGGTATTTGAATATATGTTCGTTTGTAAGTGCCCCTTCCATTCCTGCTCCGCTGCCCATTGAAAGCCAGTTGGCAGAAAATATTGCAGGGATAGAAAACATCTCTTTCTCGTCTTTCTCCTCAAAGCACCCCTTTGCCAGACCGCTGTGTTTAGCCGCCTCGTTTATCAGTTCTTTGTCGAAATAATCGAACCCGAGACGTTGCGCAAGTTCTTTACCTATTACGCGGCCGCCGCTTCCGTATTGCCGGCCGATAGTTACAATAAAATCATCCCCCATGGCCACTATCACTTTTTTTAATTACAACACTCGTTCTTTTCTTTATCGTCTGGAAACCTTATAAAGACCCTCAATGATGTGCTGTACGATATATAGTTCCACATCCAGTTTATAAATACCACTATCTTGTTTTTCATGCCCAACAGCGACATAAGGTGTACCAGCATCCACATCATCCATGCAACAGTGCCGTGCAGGAACATCCCCTTTATATTTACCACAGCCTTGTTGCGCCCTATCGTGGCCATGCTCCCTTTATCTTTGTATTTGAAAGGAGTCCATTTGTCGGACGAATTCAAATTTGCAGCGAGGTGCTTGGCCTGTTGTATGGCGGGTTGGGCTACCTGCGGCAACCCTCGCGGATATTCGGGCGATACGGTCATGCTTATATCTCCGAGAGCGAAAATATCTTCGGTATCCTTAATCCTGTTGTATTCGTCCGTAATGAATCTGCCGCCCTTAAAAGACGTTTCCGGTATCCCCGGTATATATTCGCCGGTTACGCCGGCGGTCCATATAACCGTACACGACTCTATACATTCGCCGTCGTTGAACTTTACCGTCCTGCCGTCGTAGGAAGTTATCAGTTTGTTCAGCCTTACGTTTACACCAAGCTGGCGGAGATATATAAGCGATTTTGCCGATTCCTCCTTACCCATGGCCGAGAGGACACCTCCGCCTCCCTCTGCAAGAACGACCCTTACGTCGTCCTTATCTATTTCCGGATATTCCCGTTTTAATATGAACTTTTTCATTTCGCCCAATGCCCCGGCGATTTCCACACCGGTCGCTCCTCCACCTACCACCACGAACGTAAGATAGCGGTTGCGCATCTCTTCATCGACAGTCGTCGCGGCGTTCTCGAGACAACTTAATATGCGATTGCGCAGTTCAAGGGCTTCAGTCGCGCTTTTCAGCGTATATACGTGCTTTTTCAAGGCATTGTTGCCGAAAAAGTTAGTTACCGTTCCTGTTGCAATAACAAGGTAATCGTACTGGATTTCTCCTATTGTAGTAGAGATATAATGTTCTTTTGGCGATACGGAAAGAAGTTTCCCCATCGAATAGTGAATGTTCTTCTTTCGGCGAATCTCTTCGCGAAAAGGGAAACAGACCGATGCCACTTCAAGGCCGGAAGAAGCCACCTGATAAAAGAGGGGTGGGAAT
>JADIMW010000021.1 GCA_017694415.1 Candidatus Caccoplasma merdipullorum | reverse complement strand
CTTCTGACCTCTTTCGGCAACAACGGAATATTTGCATTCGGTTTAAGGCGCGGATATTCCGTTTTTTTCGTATATTCATGCCGTTATTCTATACAATACAGCGCAATGGACAAATACAAGGAGATAATATCGCACTTCGCAGTGTCGGGCAACATAACCGACGTTGCCCCTCTCGGAAACGGACTGATAAACGATACATACATAGCACGGACAGACGGAAGCGAAAGTTACGTGTTGCAACGCATAAACAATACCGTGTTCAACGATGTGCCGCTGTTGCAGCGGAACGTATATGCAATAACGCGCCATATACACAAAAAACTGCAGGAGCGAGGGACGGACGACATCGACCGTCGCGTGCTGCGCTATATCGATACCGTGGACGGCGGAACGTTCTATTACGACGGGGAAAAATACTGGCGCGTGTCGGTATATATTCCCGGCACCAAAAGTTTCGACACTGTAACCCCCGAACTGGCATACCTTACCGGAAAGTCGTTCGGCGATTTCCAATACATGCTCTCCGACTTGCCCGAACCGCTGGGCGAGACAATCCCCGATTTCCACAATATAGAATACCGCCTGTGGCAACTCGACGAAGCCGTTGAAAACGATTCCGCAGGGCGTCTCGACAGCATGCGCGAAATAATAGAAGAACTGAACGACCGTCGCGAAGAGATGTGCAAGGTGCAGCAGATGTCCCGCCGCGGGGAATTCCCCAAAAGGATAACCCATTGCGACACGAAGGTAAACAACATACTGTTCGACGCCGACGGAACCCCCCTCTGCGTAATAGACCTCGATACCACAATGCCGGGGTTCGTCCTCTCCGATTTCGGCGACTTTATCCGCACGGCAGGCAACACAGGCAAAGAAGACGACACCGACCTGAGAGCCATAGGCGTAAACATGGAGATATTCAAGTCATTCGCACGCGGATATATAGAAGGAGCAGAGAGGTTTATCACGCCCGTCGAAAAAGAACACCTGCCGTTCGGAGCAAAACTGATGGCCTACATGCAGACCGTACGTTTCCTCGCCGACTACCTCAACGGCGACACCTATTACAAAACTGCATATCCCGAACACAACAGACAGAGGACGCTGGCGCAGTACAAACTGTTGCGGAGCTTGGAAGCGCACGAAGACGAGATGAAACAATACATAGCAACCCTGTAAACGGACAGCTGAAAGCGAGGTGCGATGCTGCGTTATCCGACATAAACGCCTAAGTGCTGGCGCGGCAGGAGGAAAACACGATTGCAGGGTAAATGCGGACAAACAAAGGCAGACAGCCGCAAACCGAAGCAAGAAAACAGGAATATAAAAACCGAATGCAGGCGGAGCAAAAAAACGCGGGAGAGCGAAACTTTTTGCAAATAGCCGCATGATAAACAAAAAAAAGCACTATATTTGCAACCGCAAATGCGAAAATAGCTCAGTTGGTAGAGCATAACCTTGCCAAGGTTAGGGTCGCGGGTTCGAGTCCCGTTTTTCGCTCAAGTGGTGTCGCCCGGATGGTGGAATGGTAGACACGAAGAACTTAAAATCCTTTGGCCATTGCGGCTGTGCGGGTTCAAGTCCCGCTCCGGGTACCAAAAACTCCGAGAAACAATCTGTTTCTCGGAGTTTTTGTTTTTTTGTAGCTACTGTATTATACCTGCACTGCAATACTATTCTTTTGTAAACAAGTATTCTATTACTGTTCCTTATTGCAGCTCTTCGCCCGATTCGTCGTATTTGCTGAAGAGGAAGTCGTTGTACGGGAAGCGTTTGATGTGTATCTCTTTTACTTTGTTGTAGAGCAGGGCTTTGAGTTCGTCGATGTTGCTCTTTTCCTGCGCGGAGATGAAGATGCAGTTTTGCTGCATCTTGGCCATCCATGTCTCCTGTAACTCTTCCAACGTGATGTTTTCCTTTGTGCGGGGCGTCAGGTCGTCTTCGTCTTTCTGCTTGCAGGTAAAGGCGTCTATCTTGTTGAAGACGAGTATGGTTGGTTTCTTTTCTCCTTTGCAGATGTCGTTTATCGTGGCTTCTACTACTTCTATCTGTTCTTCGAAGGCGGGGTGGGAGATGTCCACCACGTGCAGCAGGATGTCGGCTTCGCGCACTTCGTCGAGGGTCGATTTGAACGACTCTATCAGTTTGGTGGGGAGCTTGCGGATGAACCCTACGGTGTCGCTGACGAGGAACGGCAGGTTGTCGATTATCATCTTCCGTACCGTCGTGTCGAGCGTGGCGAAGAGTTTGTTTTCGGCAAAGACGTCCGATTTGCAAAGCAGGTTCATCAGTGTAGATTTCCCTACGTTGGTGTAGCCTACCAACGCCACGCGCACCATCTTGCCGCGGTTTTTGCGCTGCACCGATTTCTGCTTGTCTACCAGTTTCAACTCTTCTTTCAGGTATGCTATTTTGTCGAGCACTATTCGGCGGTCGGTCTCTATCTGCGTCTCACCCGGCCCGCGCATACCGATACCTCCCCGCTGCCTTTCGAGGTGCGTCCACAATCTTGTCAGTCGCGGCAGCAGGTACTGGTACTGCGCCAGTTCCACCTGTGTTTTTGCGTGTGCCGTCTGGGCGCGTTTGGCGAAGATGTCGAGTATCAGCGACGTGCGGTCGAGGATTTTTATCTTCAACGCTTCTTCTATGTTTTTCAACTGTTTGGGCGACAGCTCGTCGTCGAATATGGCCAGCCCTATTTCGTTTTCATCGACGTAGGCTTTTATCTCCTCTATCTTCCCCTTGCCGACGAAGGTTACGGGGTTGGGGTAGTCGAGCCGCTGGAGGAACCTCTTTACGGGTACGGCACCTGCTGTGTCGGCGAGGAAGGCCAGTTCGTCAAGATATTCGTTCGACTTGGCTTCGTTCTGCTGCGGGGTTATCAAACCTACCAGTACGGTTTTTTCGCTCTCTTGTTGGGTAAGTATAAATTCTTTCATCTTCTTTTTCGGTTTGTCAGATTACGGGTAGGCTCATGCCGTTGAGTTTTCTGTACAGATCCAATGCATAGACGTCGGTCATGCCCGATATGTAGTCGGTTACCGCTATTATGCGCGACGGAATGTCGTCGGCCCGCATGTCGTACTGCTTCGGTACTTTTGCCAGCAGCAGTTGCGAGTACGACTTTTCGGGGTGCAGCACGGCGTCTATCAGTTTCTCGAGCAGCATGGTTACTATTCTGTTACCGGCGAGTTCTATATCGAGCACGTCGGAGAAGTTGTAGATTTTTGCGAATGCCGTTTCGGAGCATTTCTGGTATGCGTTGCGCGGAGTTTCGGAGATTAGCTTTATCAGCGGGCTGTTGCACTTGCCGCGCAGTATCTCGTCCTCGTGTTCCATAAAGACGCGCGAACATTCGTCCACGAGCAGCCCCACTATCGACGAGCGGAGGTAGGCTATCTGTTCGTTTCGGTCTTCCACCATGTTGAGAATCTCTTTTATATGCTCCAGTTTCCGCCCCTCGAAAAACGCGAGGAACAGTTCTTTGGTTTGGTTGGTGGTAAGGATTTTTAGTTTATGCGAGTCTTCTATATCCATCAACTGGTAGCAGATGTCGTCGGCCGCTTCCACGAGATATACCAGCGGATGTCGGCAGAACTTCAGTTTGCCTCCGCACTCCTCCTGCAATATCCCCAGTTCGTCGGCAATCCTTTTGAAATTCTCCTGTTCCGTTACGAAGAAGCCGAATTTCTTTTTAGAGCCTGCTATGGTCGATTCGTACGGGTATTTTACTATCGAGGCGAGGGAGGAGTAGGTCAGGGCGAATCCTCCGCGGCGACGGCCGTTGAATTTGTGGGTAAGGAGGCGGAATGCGTTGGCGTTCCCTTCAAAATGCGACATGTCGCACCAGAGGCGGTCGCCGAGCATGCCGCGCAGTTCCTGTCCCTTCCCTTCGGAGAAGTACGAGGCGATTGCCGTTTCGCCCGAGTGTCCGAACGGCGGGTTGCCCATGTCGTGAGCAAGACAGGCCGTTGCTACAATATCGCCTATACCTTGCAGCTTGCCGTGCAGAGCCGGGTCGTTGCATTTCTCCTCTATGGCGTTGGCTATGTTGTTGCCGAGCGAACGTCCGACGCACGACACCTCGAGGCTGTGAGTAAGACGGTTGTGTACGAATACGCTGCCGGGGAGCGGGAATACCTGCGTTTTGTTCTGCAGCCGGCGGAACGGCGCGGAAAATATCAGACGGTCGTAGTCGCGCTGGAACTGCGAACGTGTATGTTTACGCTCGTCGTGAAAATCTTCAAGACCGAACCTCTTCGACGAGATGAGGCGGCTCCATTCCATTTTTTTCTCTTCGCTCATTTTAATCCGTGTGCGTATTTTATTTTATATGGCAAAGATAATGCAAGCGAGAGCAGAAACAAATAAGAAAACGAAGTTTTCGGATTTGGTTATGCCGAGTGCAGCCTGTCTTCGACGCAAGTCAAAGATATTAAAGTAGGGGCAGAAACAAATAAGAAAATGAAGTTTTCGGATTTGGATATGCCGAGCGCAGCTTATCTTCGACGCAAGTCAAAGATATTGGAGGGTGGGGGCAAGGCACTTATTGCTGTTGTCGGTATCAGTTCCAAACGCACTTTGTCTCTTTCCGGTATCAGGCGTTTGCATATATGAAAAGCGGACGGCTGATATAATCACGCCGTCCGCTTTAATATCGCTACAGTTCAAACTGTTGTTATGCTCCTGCTATTACACTTTGGGTATCCATTGCAATCATCAACTCTTCGTCGGTGGGGACAACCACAACCTTTACGGTAGAGTCGGGTGTGGAGATTACTGCTTCGTCGCCGTGTATCTTGTTGTTTACGGCTTCGTCTATTTTAACTCCCATATATCCGAAGTGCGAGCATACGTCGGCGCGTGCTGATGACTGGTTTTCTCCCACGCCTCCGGTGAATACTATTATGTCCACGCCGTTGAGGGCTGCTATGTACGAGCCTACATATTTTGCTATGCGGTAGTTGTACATCTTGAGGGCGAGGGCTGCGCGTTCGTTTCCTTTGAGTATGGCAGCGTCTATTTCGCGCATGTCGGACGATACGCCCGATACGCCTGCTACGCCGCTCTGTTTGTTTATCATCTCCGACATCTCTGCGGGACTCATTTTCTCCTTATCCATTATGTAGGTAAGTGCGCCTGCATCCACGTCGCCCGAACGGGTTCCCATCATAAGGCCTTCCACCGGGGTCAGTCCCATGGAGGTATCTACCGATTTGCCGTCCTTTATTGCTGTTATCGAACCTCCGTTTCCTATATGGCAGGTTATTATTTTCTGCGACTTGTAATCGACGCCGAGGAATTCGCACACGCGTTGCGATACGTAGCGGTGGCTGGTTCCGTGGAAGCCGTAGCGGCGTACTCCGTATTTTTCGTACAGCGAGTACGGCAGCGCATACATGTATGCGTATTGCGGTATTGTCTGGTGGAATGCGGTATCGAACACGCCTACCTGCGGTACGCCCGGCATGATTTTCTCAACTGCCACGATACCTTTCATGTTGGCGGGGTTGTGCAGCGGGGCTATGTCGAAACATTCGGTTATTTTCTCTTTTACCTCGGGGGTTATCAGCACCGACGCGTTGAATTTTTCTCCGCCGTGTACTATGCGGTGTCCTACGGCGTCTATTTCGTCGAGCGACTTGATGCAGCCGTATTCTTTTCCAGTGAGGGTTTCTATTATGAACTCTATCCCTGCCGTGTGTTCGGGGATGTCTCTTTCAAGAATGACTTTTTCGCCCGTGGGGAGCGTTACTTTGAGGAACGAGCCTTTGAGCCCTATTTTTTCGATGCCTCCTTGTGCCAATACGGATTTAGTCTCCATATTGAAGAACTTGTACTTGATTGACGACGAACCGCAGTTCAGGACGAGTACTTTCATATTATACCTGTTTTTAATGGTTAGTATTTTATCTCTTTGATGATTTCAGTTGTATGGATTGTACGGCTGCCACGGCAACGGTTTTGTATATGTCGTCCGACGAGCATCCGCGCGACAGGTCGTTTATCGGGGCGGCCAGTCCTTGCAGTATCGGGCCTACGGCTACCGCGCCTGCGAGTCGCTGCACGAGTTTGTATCCTATGTTGCCTGTTTCGAGCGACGGGAATATCAATACGTTTGCCTTGCCTGCGACCGGGCTGCCGGGAGCTTTCGACGCTCCTACCTCGGGTACTATCGCCGCATCGAGCTGCATTTCCCCGTCTATCTTCAGCGTCGGGTCGGTTTCCTTGGCTATGCGTGTGGCTTCTACCACTTTGTCGATGCGTTCGTGTTTTGCGCTGCCCTTGGTGGAGAAGCTCAACATGGCTATCCGCGGTTCGAAACCTGCCAGTGCCCGTGTGGTATGTGCGGTGGTTATAGCTATCTGTGCCAGCTCCTGTGCCGTCGGGTCGGGTATCACGGCGCAGTCGGCGAACACGAGCACTCCGTCTTCACCGTATGTGTTGTCCTTGAGTATCATCAGATATACGCCCGATACTACGTTTATGCCGGGTGCCGTCTTTACTATCTGGAATGCCGGACGCAGAACGTTGCTGGTGGGGTTGCACGCCCCGGCTATCTCGCCGTCGGCATCGCCGTTCTTTATCATTACGGGGCCGAGGTACAGAGGGTCTTCAACCAGCTTTTCGGCCTGTTCTTTCGTCATCCCCTTTGCTTTGCGCAACTGGTAAAGGAGCTCGGCGTACTCTTCTTTCTTTGGATTGTTCTTAGGGTCTATTATTTCTGCTCCCCCTATTATGTTTGTAAGTCCGAATTTGTTGCATAACGCCGCTATTTCGTCTTTGTTTCCGAACAGCGTTATTTTTGCCACTTTGTCTGCAACCAGCCTGTCTGCTGCTTTCAGTGTTCTTTCGTCTGTACCCTCAGGCAGAAGTATGTGTTGCATTTCTGTTT
>JADIMW010000020.1 GCA_017694415.1 Candidatus Caccoplasma merdipullorum | reverse complement strand
GGCGAACAGCCGCCTGCCGCCGTATCTTCGCCAATACTCCGTCGTTCTCATCGACGGGAAGGCGTACGCCGCGGGAGAAACCCAATACCCGCTCGCGCTCCACGGTATCGACAAGCGATATCTCTTCAAGTTGCGCCGAGGGGGTGGCAATCATTGCGGAAACAACGTTCCGCATCGAAGTTGCGATGTTCGACGCCGTCGTGTCATCGAACAAAGAGGAGTTATACTCTATGCGGATAAGATATTCTTTGTCATGTTCGAGGACGAAAATATTCATCCCCCCCGATGTAAGTTTTCTGCCGAGGCGTTCCAATGCGACGCTTCCGCCGTCCACCTCGAAACTCTCCTTTATCTTGTGCTGGAACGTATATGATATTTCCATGTTTACCCCGAAATTCTCTACAATTTCGGCAAAAGGGTAATCCTGTCTCTTCCACAGGTTCTTCAGGTAGCCCCTTATTTCGGAGAGCAGTCCTTTTACGTCCATTCCCTTTTCGATGCCTACTACAACGGGAAGCGTTTTCACGAACATACCTATCGAACCGCCTATACGCGAATCGAGGCGTCCGTTATGGACGGTACAGAAAGCCACTTTGTCTTCCCGCACCATACGGCTGAGACAGAGACTTAACGAGGCTGCGAAAAGAGTGTTGGGCGTAGTCGATACCGAACGGCAAAAATCGTTTACCAGCGACATCGGAATCTTATCCTCCACACGGCGAAGCAGCCCTGTCCTCTCCTCTTCTTTTAAATTAGGTTTGGCTATGGACGGCATCTCCACCCCTTCGAGTACGGATGCGAAAAACGCCTTGTCCTCTTTATATTTCGCCCCGCCGTACGCGAGCGACTCACACCGGGCATGCTCCCCCACGGTAAACTGTTCGGACACCAACTCAGTTCCGTCGTACGCGGCGAACAGGTCGGTCAGAAAAATGGTATTGGAGGTACCGTCCGATACTATATGATGTATATCGTAAACCAGATGAACGCTTTTCTCCGTCTCGTAAATATCGATTCGGTAAAGCGGAGCGCCGTCCATTACGAACGGTTTGGCATAATCGCGCTTTATCTGTTCCATTTCCGCCTCCGCTACGGTATGTCTGCCTATAACGGGCTTTTCCGATGCTGAATAACGCTGTACGGCAACACCATCCTCATATCCGATAATCATGCCGAGCGAAGGGTGCGCGGCAAATACCGAGCAAATTGCTTTTTCGAGCCGTAACACATCCGTAGAGTGCGGCAACCTTACCGCAAACGGAAGATTATATGTAGTCAAAGATT
This sequence comes from Candidatus Caccoplasma merdipullorum, assembly GCA_017694415.1. GTDB lineage: Bacteria > Bacteroidota > Bacteroidia > Bacteroidales > G3-4614 > Caccoplasma_A > Caccoplasma_A merdipullorum. Next base: position 9,170 of record JADIMW010000020.1, on the reverse strand, counting down.
CATCCTTCTTGCACTCGTAATAGATACCGAGCTGCGGTACAGACAGCGGATAACAGTTATTTTCCATACAGTTGTTATATTATCGATAATTTATTTACACTTTCCAATACACAGCGACAGGAACATGCGTCCGCCGTCGATACGGCAGGAACGGAGTTCCACGCTGTCATCACAGAGAATCCGTTTCAGGCGGTCGCCGTCGCACATCCCCGTACCGTAATATTTCATTACGGCCTCCTTTCTCGTCCACAGGCAGGTAAAAGCCTCGGAGGGAGATTCGGACGATACGACTTCGGCAAGTTCCCTGTCGGAACAGACGGCTCGCGCCAGTTCCATATCGAAAGGGAGAGTATCCTCCACATCCAAACCTATACTGCGGCTATCCAAACAAACCGCAACCCCGCCCCTGCAATGAGAGATATTGAACTCCAAACCGTCATAATTCATGAGGTACGGTTTCCCGAACTCGCCGTAACCGAACTGCGGCATCCCGTTATACAAGCCCATTGCCTTCAACCCTGCAGCAACCATGAAATAGGCCAGAACAGATGCTTTTCTGTCGCTTTTACGCAAAAAGAACGAAGCCTCCCTGACTCTCCAGTCGGGGATAATACTCTCCAGCAGGGCAACTGTATCATCACTTATCGAATCGGGGAAAACAAAAAAACATACCATACGGGCACAAAAGCAACAGTCGGTTATATATCCGAAAACCGAAAAAAGCAAAGTGCCGCAGCATGACCTCTTTCAACCTGTCCTAATGCACACCTGCCTTAAATTCAAAAAACCGCCATACTCACGCCCGGGTACAGAAACAGTAATGCGAGCAATCGAAACCGAACAGACAATACAGATACTGCACACAAAAAAAAGCATACAATACCCAAGCGCATCCTATCTTCTGTAAAGATAGGAAATATCTATCGATTGCAGACGAATTTACTTTAAAATTTTTGCAATCGTCCGCCGAAAAAAAGAAAATGCAAACCAGCCGTTCCATACAAAAAAAACTCTTTCCAAACAGAAAAAGCCGGAACGAAAGACGAAGGGAAATACCGACAAGAAGAAAAACATGCAAAAGCACAAGACTCACGCACAGTTTAAGGCAGGAGAGTTGCAACGGCAACGGACAGGATTAGCGTGCTGAACCTCGTACAAACTTGAACGTACTGCCGCCCCCGTCGGCCGTTGTCAATACCACGATATAGATTCCCGGCATAAACCCTCCGGTATCATAACTGCTTAACATGCACGAAGGTCGGTCAATCAGGATGCCGGCCATATCATAAACGCTTACATGTACGGGGCATGACGTGCAAAGCACCTCTCCTTCCCAACGGAACAGAGCCTCGTCGTGCACAGCCGCCATGCCTGCGGAAGCATCGACAACCTCCAAAGGTATATCAAACACGAACCCTTTGACCATTTCGCCGCAGGCATCCGGTTCGGCAACCCACGCATCGCTGTAAGAGAGGCGCAGGCGCGTCAATCCGGGAGTTGCGTTTTCCGGCACGGATATATGGAAAGTATAGTCGAGCAGTTCGGAGTTTCCCTGATTTGCCTTACCCACAAGTTCTATCCGTTCCCCGCCGGAAATATCGAAAGTCAAGTCCCTGTTCCAGTCCGCAAACAACGCGACACGGCAATAACGGATGTCGTCATCGTTCTCCGCGGCCACGGCACGAAGCGTAAATGTCGTTCCGGGCAATACCTTCAAAGTCTGTCCGGCCAAAGCATACCCGTTATCGCCGGCACAGGAGGCCGTATGCGTCCAATCCTCCATAGCACCCGACGCGGTAACGGAAGAGAGGTAACGTATGTATTTCATGTTGCCATATGCATCCCCTACCGCCTCGCAATAATCAGTTATCTCTTCGGCAGGAGGTAACGGCGAACCGTTGAGCAGGCTCTGGAGATGATTCACGAGCTCTGCGGAACTGCTCTGATTAACATTGCCCGAGGCGAACTGAGCCACAAGTTCCTCAAGCCGCGCAAGCTCCTCCACCCGACCGTCAGCGCTGTATTCCTTACGTAAAATCCCGATTTTTTCAACGGCCTGCACCCCTTCCGTCAGCCGTTCGAAACGTACGGATGTGCGTCCCCCGGGATAAACGCAATACGTGTCGCCGGGAGCGAACATGCGCCAACGGGAGTCGCGTAGCGGGTCATCGTTCCAGTTCATATACGACCAGTGGAGAAAGCCGTCGAAGCCGTTGGCCAAGGCATATACAGGCAGATATGCGGCATCGGACGGAGCATTATTGGTAAATATGTTCGGTTTCGCGGGATTGCCGCAACAGACATAAGTGGTGGAGACAAACCCTTTGTCGCGGCGCATACGCAACTCTTCCTCGCTGAACGTCTGGCCGAATTGCAGACAATAATCATATACAAGTTCCACAAGTTCACTATGGTAATTTCCCGCAAGAGCCATTTTTATACCCGGCACTGCCGTTTGCGCCACACGGTAAGCGTCGAGCATCTGGTCGAGGCCGCGCTCATCCATGGCAATACACGTCTTGTCGTACCACCCTTTCTCTTTAAGGTGTTCGGCAAAAGCCCTGAGGAAAGGTATCCACAACTGCGAATACTCTTCACTCGACGTAGAAGCCGCCAAACAGACTTCCTTTCCCTGTGCCTCGTCGTAGTATCGGAAAGACATATCCCTCGGCACCATCGAATAGCAGTTTATCTGACCGTCTATGCCGCACTCGGCGCAAAGCTCCACATACTTGTCGAAGACATCGTAATCGTACGCCCACGTACCGTCGGACTTGAGGGTCGTGGCAATCATGGCGTCGAACTTGTCGTTGCTCTGCTCGCCCCACGGTTCATAGAAAAGGATTGCGGTTACCACGCGCTGTCCTGCGCGGGCAAGCATCTTCAAATACGGACGCAGCGCCTCCATGTGGGCATCGCTCCATTTTTCAAGGCCGCAGTAACGCGCCACGGAATAGGGTTGCTGCCAGAAATCGACATCGAAACTCCTGTCGGCAGGAAGCGGCAGCACATGTTCGTTTATATCGACCCGCAAAGTAAGTGCGGCAACAAGCGTATCGGCAACGTCGTCATAGACATCGAGCGGCAAGGTGTACTCACCGGCATCAGCCTCGCGCGGCACTTCGAGCGTTACCCATACGGGGCGTACGGTACAAGCATGGATACTCTTGGGCATATCGGCATCAATCACATCCGGTACGAGGAACGGCTCCAAACCCGAAGGAGGATACCCGCACCCCTGATACCCGTCCGTCATGACATAGTTTACAAAACGCGCACGACCGCAAGAAGCATCTATCGTAGCACCGTCAGACCCCGTCCAGCATCCCGTTTCAAGACGGAGATTATTCGTGGCATGCCTACTGAAAAGTACGGCCTGAGCCGATACCCTTTCGCCTTTCCATGCATAAACAACAGTATCGGATTTTACCCTTACGGTCGGAACATCGCGTTTTTTGTAATGTACATCCTTCGAGACCCAACTTGCATACACACAATCGTCCAAACCGTCCCACCCGGGACCGGCCGCAGCACCGTCATCCATCTCCTCGTAAACTTCGGGCACATCAACTGCTTGCGCAAACGCCGCCGAAGAGAACACAATAGACAAAATCCCGCACAAAGCAATGCGAAAAAATTCTATTTTCATCAATATATCCGTTATCGTTTAACTTGAATATATTTCGTAAAGATGCAAAAATTTCCTCTTTTAAACAACCAACGGTAAAAAATATCGGCTCTTCGTATTATCTTCGCAACATACAAAAGACAACAGCAAATGGCAAAGACAAAATACCTCGCCAGCGTCGCGATAACGGCGGCAGTTCTGCTGCTCTCGTTCATAAAGATAAAGGGAGGGTCGGAATATCCTCTTTTCCCCCATGCCGACAAGTGCGTACACGCCATAATGTATTTCGCGCTTACGGCTGCATTCTGCTACGACTCGCGCGAAAAAATGCGCCGCCACAAATATAAGTCCTACCTGCTTGCTTGCATATTAACGGCATCGGCCATCGGGATAATCACCGAACTCGGGCAGGAATACCTGACCGATTACCGCAGCGGGGATATATACGACTTCCTCGCCGACGCCGCAGGGAGTATTCTCGGAGCTGTAACGGCAACATATATAATCAGACGAAACTACAAAACCACAAAAAATTAATCCAGACAACATGTTCGACACACTTTTTGCAGACAAGGCGGCGGGAATAGCCGTCGGACTGCTGATACCGTTCATAGGCAATACCGCAGGCGCGGCCTCGGTACTGTTCACCGGCAGGAAATCGTCCGGCTTCTCGCAAAAACTAATGTTGGGATTCGCCGCAGGAGTAATGCTTTCGGCCATAATATGGTCGTTGCTTATACCGTCAATGGAGATGGCCGAAGAACAAGGAACGAGCCGCTGGGTTACCCCTGTTATCGGGTTTCTCGCCGGGATGCTCTTTCTCCTCGTCATAGACACGCTCACACCGCACATGCACGTCTCGTCCGACTCGGTGGAAGGGCTTCCGTCGCGGCTGTCGAAAAGCTCTATGCTCATTCTCGCCATAGTAATACACCATATCCCCGAGGGAATGGCAATGGGTGTAGTATTCGCAGGAGCTGCGGCGGGCGACGGGGCAGTTACCGCAGCCTCGGCTATAGCCCTGTCGTTCGGCATGGCGTTGCAGAATATTCCCGAAGGTGCCGTAGTATCGCTGCCGCTTAAGAACATGGGGCACGGCAGATTGCGTTCATTCCTTTACGGGACGGCAACAGGGCTGGTTCAACCGATAAGCGCGATAGCCGCCATGCTTCTCATAGGCGGACTTCCCTCACAAATATTCCCCGCCCTGCTCTCTTTCGCCGCAGGAGCCATGATGTACGTAATCGTGGAGGAGATAATCCCCGAATCGCAAAACGGACGGCACTCCAACATAGCCACAATCGGTCTTGCGGCAGGATTCGTACTGATGATGATTATGGATTCGGCATTATAGCCCGGCAAAGGCGTTTATACAAAAAAAAGATTAACGAACTCGAAAAAATATGCTATCTTTGCAGGTCGGGAAAACCGTTTCCCGCAAGTGGTTGCGGCCATGTGCGGAAAGGAGTTGAGCAACACCCTTTCCGCACATGGCCGACACGAAGCAAAAGCGTTTTTTAACAACGTGATTACAAAAAAAATATAATCGCAAAAAAATGAATACCGACAGACGCGTAAGAGTAAGATTCGCGCCGAGTCCCACAGGGCCGCTGCACATAGGCGGCGTAAGGACGGCACTATATAACTATCTGTTCGCCAAGCAGAACGGCGGAGACATGATATTGAGGATAGAAGACACCGATTCGCAACGCTTCGTTCCCGGAGCCGAAGAGTACATAAAGGAAGCGCTCGAGTGGTTGGGGATAAAATTCGACGAAGGCGTGGGATACGGTGGCAAGTACGGGCCGTACAGACAATCGGAACGGCGCGACATATACCGCAAATATGTAAAACAGCTTCTCGACTCGGGCAAAGCCTACATAGCATTCGACACACCGGCCGAACTCGAAGAAAAGCGCAAGGCCGTACCCAACTTCCAGTACGACGCATCCACACGCGGAGAGATGCGCAACTCGCTTACGCTCGGCGATGAAGAGACACGCCGTCTGACAGAAGCAGGCGAAAAGTACGTGGTGCGCATAAAGATAGAACCGGGCGAGGACATAACGGTAAACGACATAATACGCGGCGACGTAACGATAAATTCGTCGATACTCGACGACAAGGTGCTGTACAAATCGGCCGACGACCTGCCCACATACCACCTCGCCAACATAGTGGACGACCACCTTATGGAAGTGTCGCACGTGATACGCGGCGAAGAGTGGCTGCCGTCAGCGCCTCTCCACGTACTCCTCTACCGCGCTTTCGGGTGGGAAGAGACGATGCCCCGTTTCGCACACTTGCCGCTGCTGCTCAAGCCGGACGGGAACGGCAAACTCAGCAAACGCGACGGCGACCGCCTCGGTTTCCCCGTCTTTCCGCTCGAATGGCACGACCCCAAAAGCGGAGACGTCTCGTCGGGATACCGCGAAGCCGGCTACCTGCCGCAGGCCGTGGTAAACTTCCTCGCACTGCTCGGGTGGAATCCGGGTACGGAACAGGAGATACTCGGCATGGACGACCTTATACGGCTGTTCGACCTCGGCCGTTGCAGCAAGGCCGGAGCAAAATTCGACTACGAGAAAGGGAAATGGTTCAACCACAAATATATACAGGCCATGAGCAACGAGGAAGCAGCAGCACTGTTTGTCCCCACGCTCGAAGCACACGGCATAAACCCCGCCGACTACGACATTCCGCACATCGTATCGCTGGTAAAAGAGCGGATCAGCTTCATTAAGGAGCTGTGGGAGCAGACATCGTATTTCTTCATCGCCCCTACAAGCTATGCCGAAAAAGACATCCGCAAACGCTGGAAACCGGGTATGCCGCAAATAATGGCGGAACTGTCCGAACTGCTCGCGGCACAAGCCGATTTCCGTTCCGAAACGCTCGAACCGACGGTACTCGGCTGGATAGCCGAAAAGGGGTATCATCTCGGCAACACGATGAACGCCTTCCGTCTGGCGGTAGTCGGAGAATGTCGCGGCCCGCACATGTTCCACATTACCGACGTAATAGGTAAAGAGGAGAGCATCAGAAGAATAAAAACGGCAATAGAAAAAATAGCACCTGCCGAACAATGAGCAAGTTGCGGTTGAAAAAGGCTATTGCGATACTTGCAATACTGCTGCAAAGCATCGGCACGCAAGCCCAAAGTTTTCTCTGGGACGTGGATTTTCTGGGCTTTTTCGACAACCGCGAATACAACACCGCACTAACCCCGTCGCAGACATTTTTCGGCGTACGGCTGTCGCCCGAAGTAGGGATAGGGTTCCTCGACAACAAGCACCGCCTTATGGCCGGAGCAAGCTGGGTACAACCGTTCGGCTCGGAAGTGGACGAAGGGAAAGTACACCCCACCGTCTATTACCGTTACGAAGCGGAACGGTTCAAAATGTCGTTCGGCATGTTCCCCCGCACGCAACTGATAGAGACACCCCCGTCGTATATGCAGTACGACTCGATAGCGATATTCCGTCCCAACATAACAGGTGCCCTGTTCCAGTACACAGGAGGGAAAGGTTATGCCGAGGTATATATCGACTGGACGCAAATGCAGACGTCCACCCGCCGGGAGGCATTCATGATATACGCCTCGGGGCGTTGGACTCCGTGCCTCTTCTTCGTCGGCGGACATATCGGCATGAACCACCTCGCCCGCTCGTCGGCTCCCGCCGAAGGTGAATCGGTAATGGACCACATAGCAATCGACCCTTATGTAGGCATCGACTTTACCAGCCTTACCCCCAAACTCGACACACTCGCGCTGCGGGCAGGATATTACGTGGGGTTCGAACGCCACCGCGGTACGGGCGAGAAACACTATCCCAACGGCCCTATAGCAGAGTTCAGGTTAGGATGGAAATACATCGGTCTCTACAACATGTTCCGCTGGGGCGGCAACATGGAGCCGTTCTACCCCACATGCGGAAGCCCGCTCTATCCCGGCGACCCGTTCTACCAAAGCAACCGTTGGTATAACCGCACCGACATAATCTTCTACTTCTTCCGCAACCGCTTCGTAAACTGCTCGGCACAGTTGAACTTCCACATGTTGCCCGAATCGTTCAACTTCCAGCAACAACTGACGGTACGGTTCAATCTTAACGACAAAATCTGGAAAGACAAGGAAGGGAACAAAAACAAACCATATCTGAAAAATATATATTAAAAGACGAACGATATGAACCCGCTGTACAACTTCGCCATATCCGCCTACAAGACGGCAGTAAAGATAGCCTCGGTACGCAACGACAAGGCAAAACGGATGCTCGACGGACACAAGGAGATATTCGATATACTGAAAAGGAACATCTCCGCAACGGACGACTATATCTGGATACACGCCTCGTCGCTCGGCGAATTCGAGCAGGGACGCCCCATAATAGAAGCCATAAAGAACCTTAATCCGAAACAGAAGATACTGCTTACGTTCTTCTCACCGTCGGGATACGACGTAAGAAAGAACTACCCGCTGGCCGACACCGTATGCTATCTGCCGTTCGACCTGCCCGGCAACGTTGAGAAATTCCTCGACTTGGCGCACCCACGCATGGCAATATTCATAAAATACGAATTCTGGGGCAATTATCTCAACGCACTGAACAAAAGAGGAATACCGGTGTATATAATATCGTCCATATTCCGCCCCACGCAGATATTCTTCAAACCGCACGGAAAGATGTTCCGCCGGATGCTCGGTTATTACAAGCACCTGTTCGTTCAGGACGAGACATCGCGCAAACTGCTCGAAGGGATAGGCATCACCAACGTATCGGTAACAGGCGACACACGGTTCGACAGGGTAATAAAAATCTGCGACGAGTCGGCAGAGATACCGTTTGCCGAAAAGTTCGCCGAAGGACACCGCACGATGATAGCCGGCAGTTCGTGGCCGCACGACGAAGACATCTTCATTGAATATTTCAACACGCATCCCGACATGAAGTTGATAATTGCGCCGCACGAAATAACCGATGAACATCTGGCATATATCGCATCGCTGCTGAAACGTCCCGCCCTCCGCTATTCGGAGCGCGAGGGGAAGAACCCGGCCGACTACGACTGTCTGATAATAGACTGCTTCGGACTGCTCGCCTCGATATACCGTTACGGCCAGATAGCCTACATAGGCGGGGGGTTCGGCGTTGGAATACACAACGTACCCGAAGCCGCAGTTTACGGCATACCCGTAATATTCGGCCCAAACTTCAGGAAATTCAAGGAAGCCCGCGACCTTCTCGAAGCGGAAGGAGCATACACGATAAGCAACAGCGACGAATTCAACGCCGTAATGCAACTGCTCGGCGACGATACAAAACGCGAAAAGAGCGGCAAAACAGCGGGGAAATACATCCGACGGAACGCAGGAGCCACAAAACGCATAATAGATATGCTTCCGATAACAAAATAATTGCCCGATTGCTACTTGTATATTGCAAAAATTTATAATTTTGTAACCAAATAACTTTTTTGTCCGACAAGCAGGAGTACAAGCCCCCGCAAAAAAACATAAACAAATGGATGTAATATCAAA
>JADIMW010000019.1 GCA_017694415.1 Candidatus Caccoplasma merdipullorum | reverse complement strand
GTGTACAGTTCTAATAGCAGACTCACGTCCGTTACCGGGTCCCTTCACGTATGCTTTCACTTTTCTCAAGCCCAAATCATACGCAACCTTTGCGCAATCCTGCGCAGCCATCTGTGCTGCATACGGGGTATTTTTCTTCGAACCCCTGAATCCCATTTTGCCGGCAGAAGACCAGGAAATTACCTGTCCCTCCTCATTAGCAAGGGATACGATGATGTTATTGAACGAAGAGTGTATATGCGCCTGTCCTACTGCGCCTACATTAACTTTTCTCTTCTTTACTGCGACTGTTTTTTTTGCCATACTCAACTATTATTTAGTAGCTTTCTTCTTATTTGCAACGGTCTTTTTCTTACCCTTACGCGTACGGGCGTTGTTTTTGGTGCTCTGGCCGCGCAACGGCAGACCCAAACGATGACGTACACCACGATAGCACCCTATATCCATAAGGCGTTTGATGTTCAACTGAACTTCGGTACGGAGGTCGCCCTCTACCTTGTATTCAGCACCTATTATCTCACGGACCTTGGCAGCCTGATCGTCTGTCCAATCCTTAACTTTGATGTTCTTGTCTATCCCGGCCTTGCTTAAAATGGTGTTAGACGCGCTGCGACCTATCCCGTATATATAGGTCAAAGCTATTTCACCTCTTTTGTTCTGCGGCAGGTCTATACCTACAATCCTTATTGCCATATAATCAAAAAATTATTCTGCAAAAATAATAAAAATTATATTATCCTTGACGCTGTTTATACTTCGGGTTTTTCTTATTAATAACATACAACCTGCCGTTGCGCCTAACAATCTTGCACTCCGGCGTACGCTTCTTCAATGATGCCCTTACTTTCATATCCGTATCTTATTTTTATTTATATCTGAACGCTATCCGTCCCTTGGACAGATCATATGGGGACATTTCGACACGCACCTTGTCGCCGGGCAATATCCTGATATAATGCATACGCATCTTCCCGGAGATATGAGCGGTTATTTCATGTCCGTTTTCCAACTCTACTCTGAACATAGCATTGGACAATGCTTCTACAATTGTTCCGTCCTGTTCTATTGCGGCCTGTTTTGCCATATATCAATCGTTTTAAATGAATCTGTCTCCCAAAACTTCCTCGACGTATTTGAACGTGGAGAGAATATCGGCTTTCCCCTCGCGAACGGCCACCGACAACTCGTAATGAGCCGAGGGCTTGCGGTCGCGGGTACGCGTCGTCCAACCGTCGCGCTCAATCACTATATTGCGCGAACCCATGTTTATCATCGGTTCAATGGCTATAACCATACCGCTGCGTAATATCGGACCGCAACCTCTGCGTCCGTAATTGGGCACCTCGGGTTCTTCGTGCATGTGCTTGCCTATTCCGTGTCCGCACATTTCGCGCACTACCGAATACCCTTTTTTTTCGCAATAACTCTGTATGGCATTGCTGATGTCTCCCACACGCTTGCCATCGACAGCCTGTTCTATACCCAGATAAAGGGCTTCTTTGGTTGTCTTCAGCAGGCGGCGGACATCGTAACTTACCTCTCCTACGCAAAACGTATATGTCGAATCGCCATGAAAGCCGTTCTTCAGCACGCACAAATCTATCGAGATTATGTCGCCGTCCTTAAGAACGTATCCCGACGGTATCCCGTGTACCACCTGCTCGTTTACCGAAGCACAGATGGAATTAGGGTAACCGCTGTAACCGAGACAACTCGGAATTCCTCCGTTGTCGCGGATATACTCTTCGGCGATAGAATCGAGTTTGAGGGTTGATATACCCGGAGCCACCCATTTGGCGAGTTCGCCGAGCGTCTGCCCCAGAAGCAGATTGCTCTCCCTCATCAACTCGATTTCTTCATCCGTTTTGAGATAAATCATTCCTCAGTTCCTTAATATAGTCAATTATCAATAAGCCGCAACCGAACCTGTACGTCCTTTAATCCTGCCCGATTTAAGCAGTCCGTCGTAGTGGTGCATCATAAGATGACTCTCTATCTGTTGCAGAGTATCCAGAACGACACCAACGAGAATCAGAAGCGAAGTGCCACCGAAGAACTGGGCAAAACCGCTGTTTATACCTGCTATCTGAGCGAAAGCCGGCATAATGGCGACCAGAGCGAGGAACAACGAGCCGGGCATTGTAATACGCGACATTATCATATCGATATACTCGGCGGTTTTCTTACCTGGCTTGATACCGGGAATAAAACCGTTGTTGCGTTTCATATCCTCAGCCATCTGGTTGGGCTGAATCGTTATAGCCGTATAGAAGTATGTAAATACCACTATAAGGAATGCATACACAAGATTATACCAGAACCCGGTATTATCCATAAATGCACGCATGAAATTGTTCGAAGCGTTGTCGGCCGAGAAACCTACTATTGTAATAGGTATGAACATTATGGCCTGTGCAAAGATTATGGGCATCACACCTGCGGTATTCACCTTGAGGGGGATATACTGTCTTGCACCGCCGTACTGTTTGTTGCCGACTATCCTTTTTGCGTACTGAACAGGCACCTTCCTTGTTCCTTGAACCAGAAGTATGGAGAGAGCCACCACAAAGAGGAGGAAAACAAGTTCGGCGAGGAACATTACCAAACCTCCCGATTTCGTAGCGACGCGGTTTACGAACTCCATGCCGAGAGCCTGCGGAAGGCGTGCTATTATACCGACGAGTATTATAAACGATATACCGTTACCGATACCCTTGTCGGTTATGCGCTCGCCGAGCCACAATACGAACATGCTGCCGGCTGCGAGAATTATCGTCGAAGTGATGATAAACATGAAGTCCGACGGGAAAGCTCCGGCAGCCCCCTGATTCATTTGAACCTTAAGGTTTATAAGATACGAAGGACCTTGAATCAACAATATCAGCACCGTAAGGTAACGGGTATATTGATTCAGTTTGCGGCGACCGCTCTCTCCCTCGCGTTGCAGTTTCTGGAAATAAGGCACGGCCATACCCAGCAACTGGATGACAATCGATGCGGAGATGTAGGGCATTATACCGAGCGCAAAAATCGACGCGTTCGAGAAAGCACCACCGGAGAACATGTCCAGCAGAGCCATAAGGCCGCCGCTGGTCTGTTCCTGAAGGTGCGCAAGCCCTTGAGGGTCGATACCGGGAAGGACAACGTACGAGCCGGCCCTGTACACCAATACAAACAACAGAGTTGTAAGTATTCTGTATCGCAAATCCTCAATCTTCCAAATATTTTTTACAGTCTCTATTGCTCTCATAAAATCAGAGTTTTACTATTGTTCCACCGGCTGCGGTTATCGCTGCCTCGCCCGATTTCGAGAAAGCATCGGCCGTAACCTCGAGTTTAGCTGTAAGGGTGCCGCCGCCGAGTATTTTCACTTTCTGACCCGGAGCTACCATACCTGCCTCAATCAATGTATCGACACCGATCTTATCCAATTTACCGGCTTCGGCGATAGCTTGCAACACACTCACATTTATAGCTTTATACTCAACACGGTTGATATTCTTGAAACCGAATTTCGGGAGACGACGCTGGAGCGGCATCTGACCACCTTCAAACCCTATTTTGTTTTTGTAACCCGAACGCTGTTTAGCACCTTTATGACCTCTGGTAGAAGTACCTCCCAGACCCGAACCGGGTCCGCGGCCTATTCTCTTGCGCGATTTGGTAGAGCCTGCAGCGGGTTTTAAATTACTTAAATCCATATCTCTTTACTCTTTTTTCTTAAATCAAAAACTGTTTATTCAACAACTACCAGATGTTTAACCTTGTCCACCATCCCGAGTATCTGGGGTGTAGCTTCGTGTTCAACGGTCTGGTTGAGTTTGTGCAATCCCAAAGCATCGAGGGTTCTCTTCTGAACAGCGGGACATTTGATTCTACTTTTAACCTGTTTAATCTTTATAGTCTTCATCGTTTCTCTGTTCTTTTCAGTTAACCTTTAAATACTTTCTCAACAGACACACCTCTGTTTTGAGCCACCATGCCGGCATCGCGCAATTCGGCGAGGGCATTGAACGTAGCTTTCACGAGGTTGTGCGGGTTCGACGACCCTTTCGATTTTGCAAGCACGTCGGTTACTCCAACGCTCTCCAATACGGCACGCATTGCACCACCGGCCTTTACTCCGGTACCGTGCGATGCCGGTTTGATATAAACCAGAGCGCCGCCGAATTTGGCAAGCTGGTCGTGCGGAATAGTTCCTTTCAACAAAGGCACCTTTATAAGGTTTTTCTTTGCTGCTTCTACACCTTTGGCAATGGCTGCGGTAACCTCGCTGGCTTTACCCAGTCCGTAACCTACCACACCTTTTCCGTCGCCGACTACCACAATAGCCGAGAAACTGAAGGTACGTCCACCTTTGGTAACTTTCGTTACACGGTTTATGTGAACTAATCTGTCTTTTAAATCCAAGTCGTTAGTTGACTTTACTCTATTATACTTTATCGCCATTGTCGTTTAAAATTTAAGTCCACCCTTGCGAGCTGCATCAGCGAGCTCTTTTACACGGCCATGGTAAAGGTAGCCGTTACGGTCGAACACAACCGAAGTTATACCTGCTTCCTTAGCCTTCTTAGCTATTAATTCTCCAACTTGTGCAGCAGCAGCCTTGTTGTCGCCGTCGGCGAGACCTTTCGACGATGCAGCGGCAAGAGTCTTGCCGGCCAAGTCGTCGATTATCTGTACATAAATCTGCTTGTTGCTCCTGAAAACCGTCATGCGGGGAATCTCGGCAGTCCCCGAAATCTTACCACGTATGCGGGTTTTAATCTTTATTCTTCTTTCTAATTTCGTCATCATGATATTACCTATTTATACGTGAATTATTTTGCCGCAGCCGATTTTCCGGATTTTCTGCGTATATATTCGCCTACAAACTTGATACCCTTGCCCTTGTACGGTTCAGGCTTACGCAACGAACGTATCTTTGCGCATATAAGGCCGAGAAGTTCCTTGTCGCAACTTTCGAGCATTATAAGCGGGTTTTTGTTACGTTCCGACTTAGTTTCGAGTTTTACCTCTTTCGGCAACTTTATATATATTTCGTGAGAATAACCCAACGATAATTTCAATACCTGTCCGTTGTTCTCGGCGCGGTAACCTACACCTACCAACTCGAGTTCTTTCTTGTAACCTTCCGATACACCTACAACCATGTTGTGTATCAAAGCGCGGTACAA
>JADIMW010000018.1 GCA_017694415.1 Candidatus Caccoplasma merdipullorum | reverse complement strand
GATAGTTGCGGGATATGTCGAATCCGTGGAGGTTGTAGTTGGCATACATCATATCGAAAAATTCGCCTTGCGATATTCCGTTTTCTCCTGTTACTGCCGAGAGCAGCTTCTTGTATCTGTTTCGCAGGGCTTTTTCTTTCGGGGTCAATCCTTTTATGCCTTTTGTTACCCACCGCCTTATGGTTGCCAGACTCCAGTAATCGAATATGGTGGTTCTTCCGTCGGCTCCGCTGAACCCTTCGGCGTCTGCTCCTTTTTCGCCCAATTCTTGTCCGAAATAGAGCATTACGGGGCATTTATCGACTAATGCCGATAACGCAAACAACGGGAAGGCGCGTTGTGCATCGCCTGCGAACTGCTGGGAGGCCATACGCTGCTCGTCGTGGTTTTCCGTAAAGTGCAGCATGTTGTCCTTGAGTTCGTCGCCCAACGACTGCCACCACCACGTTATGGCTTCGGCCGAACGCATTCCGGTCAATACGGCACGCAGGGTATCGTACAGTCCCACTTTGTCGTAAAGGTAATCGAATCCTCCTGTTTTGGTGTATGACTTGTATAGTAGCGGATTATAGACTTCGGCTATGAAGAGTATGTCGGGATATGCTTTTTTTACTTCGGCTATGCACCATTGCCAAAATTCTACCGGAACCATCTCGGCCATGTCGCACCTGAAGGCATCGACTCCTTTTGATGCCCAATACAACAGTATGTCGCGCATCTTTATCCACGTGTCGGGATAGGGGTAAAAGTGTTTTGCTCCGCTCATGTAGTCGATTCCGTAATTGAGTTTTACGGTCTCGTACCAGTCGTTTACCGACGGGGAGGGTGTGAAACAGTCGTTTCCGGTAACTTTGGCCGGGGACTCGTTGTAGTGCGTTTTGCCTTCGCCTATGTAGAACGTGGGGGCGAATTTCGTTCCGGGGAGGTAATAGAAATTGTTCGTGGATGAAAATTGTTGTTTGGGATTGTCGTCGGCTCCTATCGGCCGGAGATTCGCAGGGGTAGAATCGGAATCGTACCTGCGGGCTACGTGATTGGGAACGAAATCGATAATTACTTTCATGCCTGCCGCATGGGTACGGGCTATCAGTTGTTCGAACTCCTGCATGCGCGACGGTACGTCTTTTGCAAGATCGGGATCGACATCGTAATAGTCTTTTATCGCATACGGACTGCCGGCTATTCCTTTTACTACATATTTGTTGTCGGGGGTTATTCCATACTGCGAGTAATCGGTTGCCGTAGCGTGCTCTATTATCCCGGTGTACCAAATGTGTGTTACGCTCAACTCTTTGATTGATTTGAGTATCGCATCGGTAAAATCGGCGAACTTGCCGCATCCGTTTTCTTCTATCGTGCCCGACGGCTTGCATGTTGCATTTGTATTGCCGAACAGTCGCGGCAGTACCTGATATATTACTATCCTCTCCATTTACTTCTTGTAAAAATCTCAAAATGTGTAATCTACGCATGCTCTTCCTGCGGCTGCCGATTTGAAAATGGATGCGGCTGCTACGTGGTCGGGATGTACGGCGTATGACGCGAGGTCTTCGAAATTGTTGAAAACGGTTGTCAGAGCCAAATCGAAACTTTCTTCGGGATTTTCGTTTATTTGTGCTTCGATGGATATGAGATATGGTATCTTCGGCGGCAATGCCATGAGTGCATCGCGGAAACGTTCGAGCAACGCCCGTTTTTCTTCGGGTGTCGGAAACTCTTTTACTTTAAATAATACTATGTGTTTTACCATTTTAATTTATATTTGTATCTTTGTCTTAGGGTCGGTGAAGATTATTCCGCCTGATAGATCGGTTATAGTAACGCGACGGGGCTTTCGGCTGTTTGCCGGTGTCATTGCCGTCGCATCCATGCTATTTCCTCTATAACGGATATACCGCTTGCTTTTTTATCGCTTCGCCGTGCAAAGATAATGCAATCGCGGGCAATAGCAAATACCGGTTTTATTTGTTCTGCTTATGGTTTGTCTCTTTTGTTTTTACGGATAAGTGCGGGACAGACTGTAAGAGTGCCGGAGTTGAATGTGGGGAGGGGGGGGGGTGTATAGCGTTTTTTGCCGGGCTGCCTCTTTTGCGTTTGGTTTGTGTTTGCTTAGGCAGAATGGAATTGTTTGTTTTGTCTGTGCATATTTTAATGGTTCATTGCGGCATTGTGCGGCGGCATTTGCTTTTTTTGCCTGTTGTATGCCGGGTTACCGACGGTTTGCGGATGCCTGCTTTTGATATGATACGGGCTTGTTTTTTTATTGTATGGTCAATTTATGAGGATAGGCGGATGCTTTTTTCCGGCAATTGTAATGGCCGGTGTTATGTTTATGGTTTTGGGATGTAAATCGACAATGGATGTTTTCTCTCCTGATGAGTTGCGGGTAATTCATTCGGACAATTCTTCGGGGTTAATGAGATTGTGTACTGTAAATATCCTTAACGATTCGCTTTTGCTGCGCAGCAAGTCGGCAGAGGTATCGAAGGGAATGTTCGGTTCGCCCGATTTTGCGGTTCTCACCGAACGGATGCTTGCTACCGTAATGAATCCGGATAATGAGGGGGTCGGGATAGCAGCTCCGCAAGTAGGGGTACTCCGGCGGGTTATTGCGGTTCAACGATTTGATAAGGTGGGGGAACCTTTTGAGATTTATATAAAT
>JADIMW010000017.1 GCA_017694415.1 Candidatus Caccoplasma merdipullorum | reverse complement strand
GATATAAGGGGATGCATGTGAACCGTCTTGCTTATTTCGACCCTTATTATCATGCTATTCTGGAACTAGATAGACCGCGGGCAGAGATGAACTATTCGTACGACGAAACGCAACACGGGAAATATTTTATCAGGGAGGCTGATTATGAGGAGGAGAGCAGTACGCAGGCTGATTATTTCGTCGTGCATTTTACATTGGATACTCGAGGTATGCTGCTTCCCGAAGGGGATATTTATATAGACGGAGAGCTTGCCGAGAACAGGTTTGATGAACGGAACAGAATGTTGTTGAACCCTGAAACGAACATGTACGAAAAAATCATGCTGCTGAAACAGGGCTCGTACAACTATCAGTACCTGTTTGTTCCTAAAGGCGAGTTTAAGGGGAGAAGCGGTATTATTGAGGGGAACAAATACCAGACGAGCAACGAATATCGTGTGAATGTGTATCACCGCCGTCAGGGGGAACGGTACGACAGATTAATAGGCATGGGGCGATGCCTTACGTCGAATTGACGGTCAGTCGTCTTCGTTCAGTTTTTCTCCTATTACCCTTGCGGCTATCGCCACATACTCGGCACACGGGCGTCGTTTGTAGTACTCGGGTGTGCGGTCGGAGGGTACGGGATTGTCTTTTTTCTGCGTTAGTCCCAACAGTTCGCGGCAGATTATGGAACCGTTGTGCTGCCGGAATTTTTCGGCTAATTCTTGTACTACCGTATAGTTTTTAGTTTTGGCTTCTTTGTCGGTCGGGTCGGTGGATGCGTATTTCATCCCTGCGAGCATGAAGGAGCCGCTTACTGCTCCGCATACTTCGCGCAGGCGTCCCATACCGCCGCCGAACGATGCCGAGACTCTTGTGGCCGTCTTTTCGTCGAGGCCGAAATAATCGGCGTATGCCACTACTACTGACTGGGAACAGTTATATCCGTTTTTAAAGAGTGTTACTGCTCGTTCTACGCGCTCCTCGATGTTTATTTTTTCTTTCATGGTTTACCATTTTATGGGTTCTTCGCCGTGCTGTATAAGGTATTCGTTTGCTCGGCTGAAGTGTTTGTTTCCGAAAAATCCTCTGTGCGCCGACAGCGGGGACGGATGTGGCGATGTGAGTACGAGATTTCTGTTACGGTCGATAAATTCGCCTTTCCGCTGGGCGTAAGCCCCCCACAGCATATATACGATGTGCTCGCGCTCTTGTGCGAGGGCGTGTATTGCCTTATCGGTAAATTCTTCCCACCCTTTGCCTTGGTGTGAACCTGCTTGGTGTGCGCGGACTGTCAATGTTGCATTTAACAGCAGTACGCCTTGTGATGCCAATCGTTCCAGATTGCCATCGACAGGTTCGGGAATGGAGAGGTCGTTACTGATTTCTTTGAAGATATTTTTAAGCGACGGCGGGAACGGTACTCCGGGGTTTACGGAGAAACAGAGCCCGTGTGCTTGTCCGGGTTCGTGATACGGGTCTTGTCCTATTATTACGACTTTTACCTTGTCGAACGGACAAATGTCGAATGCGTTGAATATCAACTTTGCCGGCGGATAGACTGTACCCTTGGCGTATTCTTCGCGCACGTATTCGGCGAGGTGTTCGAAATAGGGCTTGTCGAACTCCGACTGTAGTCTGATACGCCAACTTTCATCTATTCTTACTTTCATTTGCTTTTGTCCTTTTTGGGTTTTCCTCCCGCTGTTTTCTGCCGTTTTTTGTGTAAAACCGCCGTTGTTTTTTTTAATACGGACAAAGGTAACATTTATGCGGGTATATGCAAACAGGGTTATTTAATAAAAAGGAAAGAGCACCGCATAAAGTCGATGCTCTTTCCTTTTGTGTTATGACTGTAGTTTATTTCTTTATTACGGTCATTGTCCGTACGGCTATGTTGTCTGCATTGAGAATGCGTACTATATATTGTCCTGCTCCGCCGTTTACATCGAGACGTACTATCTCGTTTTCGCTTACTCCGAGAGTCTTGTTCTCTATTACTTTTCCGTCGAGGGCTACTATCTGTATTGTATAGTCGCCTGACTGACTGAAGAGGATGTTTACGTAATCGGTGAACGGATTGGGATATACGCCGAGGGCTTCGGCTTCGGCTATGTTTTCTATTCCGCTCGGATCGGTTACGGTTATGTACTCGATGTCTTTGGTGTCGCTGCCCCACATGTTCTCAAGCGTAATGCTCGGAGTGTATTCGCCTGAGGCATCATACGATACTTGTGCTGTTCCGTTGTCCTTGCTGCCGCCTGTCGATAACAATGTCCCGCCCGGTATGCTCCATGTTGCTGTTGTCGTTACATCTAACGAGCCTGAGAGTACGGGGATACCCAATTGGTCGATATTGGCTGCTACATCTACCATACCTCCATCGAATTTAACATATCTTGCATCCCATTGAGAATTGCTGCCCAAAGTTCCTTTGTTGGTAAAGCGTCCTGCTCCGTTTAATTCCTCGAAGTCCCAGTATCCTATAAGACCGTTCGGTGCGGAGCCTTCTATTCCCATCATATACTGCTGTACTTCTCGGTCGTTAAGGACACGATCCCATACTTGGAAGTCGTCTATCCAGCCGTTCATTCCGCTCTTGTACGTGTTGGAGCCTCCTATATATACGTCTCCTACTCCGCAACTTGTATTCTGTCCGTCGTTAGATACGTTTCCATCTACTGTTTGTGCGACAAGTTTTCCGTTGAAGTACATTTTTTCGGTATTGTCCGTTTCCAATGTTACGGCTATGTGTGTCCACTGATCGACTTCAACGGTGTATCCTGTGGATTTCATGTTTTCGTTGGGATTGTCGTGTGCTGTCCATCCGAATACATTGAACGATATTTCATTGTTCGGCCTTATTTGCACCCAGAAATCACCCCAGTTGTTATGCGGCCACTGTGTGCATGACTTGTTGAGTTTGTTTATGAGGTTGGTTCCCTGTGTGTCGTGCGATATTGACTCGAGTTTGAACCACATCATATAGGTATAGGGCCTTTTCGGTATCATGTTGGGGAAATATACCATGTTGGGATCATCGACTTTTATTGCCCGCGATACTTTTCCTTCGCCGAGACGGGTGGCTACATAAGAAAGGTTTACGGTTTCTCCAACTTGAACGTTTTGTTTGTCTGCCGTAAATGATTCAAGTGTAGGCACTGCTCCTGTTGCTTCGGGCGATATTTGGATTATACCGCGGGACGAGGAGGATGTTCCGTCGTTGTTGGTTATCTTTATATCGTAAAGCCCTATGTCGGACAACGAGGTTGTTACTGATACTGCATTGTTCTCGGTCTTGACTATCTCTCCGGTTGTGGCATTGACGATTTCCCATTTTGCCGGTGCATGGAACGGATCGGCATACTTGGCGGTAAATGTTTCTCCCGGCTTGATTATTGTCTTGT
Source organism: Candidatus Caccoplasma merdipullorum (assembly GCA_017694415.1). Taxonomy (GTDB): domain Bacteria; phylum Bacteroidota; class Bacteroidia; order Bacteroidales; family G3-4614; genus Caccoplasma_A; species Caccoplasma_A merdipullorum. The sequence goes on along the minus strand of JADIMW010000017.1, from coordinate 11,691 downwards.
CTATTTCTATTCCTTCTACTATGACGGGATCGGGGAGGGTAAGGCTTTCGCTCCATGCTATGGGCGACTCGCTCTTACCGTCTTTGCTTACTGCCGATACGCCTATCTTTATAGTTCCGCCTTTTTCGAGATCGTACGGAGCTCCGACTACGTATGCCGCCCACGATGTGGTTGCGGTACACATTACTTCTTCGAGCCCTGCCTGCCGGATATATATCTTGTAGAACCATGTATCTACATCGGAGTTATATACCGGAGCGGGTTTGCTTGTCGGCATTTTATATATCACCTTGAAATCTACGCCTTTGTAGTTGCGCGCCAAGACTTTGCTGACGGTTATTTCGGGTGCTGACGGGGTTATGGATGTTCCGCGTGTCAGAGATATTTCGCCTATCAACACTTTAAAGTTGCTGCTGGTGTTGGAGAACTTGAGTCCGATAAGCGCCAGCGTGGAATCATGTACTTTTAAATCGCTACGTCCGCTGCCTATGTTTATGGTTTTTTCTATCCATCCGCCGCTGGTTGTTGCATTGCTGGATATGGTTGCCGTTACGGCTGTCAACGGGTCGGCCTCGGTTGAACATGCCCATTCCATTTTTCCGTTTCCGGAGAGTACCTTGTAGCGTATTGTAAGTTTATCGCCTGTACGGGCTGTCTGGTATTTGGTTTTGAAGAGCTGGAGATACGCAGCATCTGTTGCTCCTGATATTTGGAGACAGGAACCTCCGAACCATGCATCGGTCCAATTGAATTCGGCTTTCATGTCGGTTGTTGCGTCGCTTGCATTTTTACCCATGTAGGTTGATGTCCACCACCAACGCCATGTGGGCAGGTAGTCCTGCATGCCGATATTGTACCAGTCGCCTGTGAACTGGCGTTCGCCGTTTACATTGTAGAACTGCCCGTTACCCATGTTGAAATATGTTACGAACGGGTCTTGTTCCAAATCGTCGCAGGTTAATGCGCTGCGTGCGGTTATGAAACTTGAGAAGCCGTGGAAATTTGTCGCTTTTGATGTGTGTGTCAACAAATTGGTGATAGCCGGCGTATTAACAGGGTTATATGACGATCCCGTAAACACGTTTTCGCTAACAAGCTGATATGTTGCCTGTTTCTGCAACGGTGTCGACCCGTTTTCTCCTTGTTGTATGAGGAGCATGTTGGTATTGTGGGCTCCCCATATGCCTACTGATATGTTGTATCTTTGTAAATCGAGCCAGTTGGCTTCGTTGCGTCCTTGAAAGTCCATTCCTGCATATACGTCGAACGACGAACGGCCCTGGAATGAATTGGCTGTCGACTGGGATCTGGAGAGCAGCGTGCTGTTCCAGTTGTAATTAAGGAAGTATGCTGATGATACAGTCTTTCCATTATAGTGAAACCAATCGGAACAGCTTGAGTCGAGATAACTGAAATCTCCAGTTCCTCCACTGTTGCTGGTAAACGAATACCATGCATTGTTAAATAAGGGTACCCCATATTCCTCTGCATGCGCATAGCAATCTCCCATAAGGTTACGGAATGATGCCATGTTCAAATTACCCCAACTGAACTCGGAGTTCCAACCCACTCCGTCAACGCCATAGTAACGGAGGTATCTGAGCAGTTTGTCATATCCGCCATTGTACAATGCTGCGATAGTCGAACCGTGACCTCCGTCTGAAGGCGAGGGTGCAGCTCCAAAAGGCACAGAACATACAACGCCTGTGGCTACGCCGTTCTTATGGCATACGTCGAGAAATGCAGCCGGAGCCTGTAACATGGGTGCTGTCCAGTTTCCGTATATATCTACATAACTCCACATGGAGAAGGCTTCGCCGTTAAAGAAATATGACGGTACTGCATTCCATCCCGATTCGTTGATCGGACACCACCATAACAGCTTTCGCGCCGGATTCAAACTCTCTTTTACTTGTGTTTTCGTAAATGTGAATCTTTCGCGGGGTTTTACACGCGAGATGAAAAAGTTTTCATTCTCGGCTGCAACAGGATCATTTGGGTACAAAGCCGATCCTTCGCTCCAATTCTGATATGCCTTATACCAAGCATCACCTTCAGTGGTACTGCCTATATACACGTATTTGTCGTGCGAAGGCGTTGTTTGTGCTGATGCCCAAGATGCGGCAAAAGCAACTAAAAATAATAATACTAATCTCTTCATCTTAAATTATTTTATCGTGAATAAAATCTTACTTTCCAATATTTCGGTTCTTGTTTTGTGTTTGTTGTCGTTTTCTATTCTTTTTATATTTTTTGGTTGTATATGCGTTCTGTTTGCCTTACTCTACTCCGGACAATAGATTTTGTTTTGCCCGAAGTCATCTCGTTTATGCGCTGCGGTTTGACTCTGCCCACAGCGCATAAACGGGGCTTCTCCGCTTGCTTATGTCCGTATTCTTTTTTTCTATTTGTTTTTTATTACCGTCATGGTGCGTATCGCGACATTGTCGGTATTTAATATACGTACCAGATATTGGCCTGCTCCGCCTTTTACGTCGAGCCGTACGATTTCGTTTTCGTTTACTTCCAACTGTTTGGTTTCTATTACTTTGCCGTCGATTGCCACTATCTGTACCTTATATGAGCCGGCTTGGTTGAAGTGTATATTTACATAATCGGTAAACGGATTGGGATATACGCCGAGGGCTTCGGCCGTTATTACGTCTTCTATGCCGCTCGGTTCGGTTACGGTTATGTATTCGATGCTCTTGCTGTCGCTGCCCCACATGTTTTCCAAGGTAAGGCTTGGCGTGTATTGGCCTGATGCATCGTATGAGACTTGCGCCGTGCCGTTTTCTTTGGTCCCGCCTGTCGATTGCAGATTTCCTCCGGGTATATTCCATGTTGCTGTTGTCGTAACATCTAATGAACCTGACAGCAGGAGGATACCTGACTGGTCGTTGTTGGGTTTTCCGAATACTTCTCCGTTGTTATATGTTACGTAATCGGCATTCCATACGGCATCGGTTCCTTTTGTCCCTCTGTTGGTAAACGTGTATCCGTCTTCGTTTACTGTTTCAAAGTCCCAGAATCCCAACAGACCGTTAGGTACTTCGGTTCCTTCGGGGTAACCGTTCATGGCTGCGGCGACTTCATTGTCGGACAATACTCTGTCCCATACTTGAAAATCGTCTATCCAGCCGTTCATTCCGCTTTTGTACGTGTTTGAACCGCCTATATATATGTCGCCTTCTCCGCAGCTGTTGTTCAACCCTCCGTTTACGACTTTGGTATCGACTGTCTCGGCTACGAGTTTTCCGTTTATGTACATTTTTTCGGTATTGTCGGAGGAGAGGCTTATGGCTATGTGCATCCACTGACCTACTTCGACTGTGTATCCGGCGGATTTCATGTTTTCATTCGGATTGTCATGTTCTGTCCAACCGAATACGTTATAGGAGATTTCATTGTCGGGTCGGATTTGCACCCAAAAGTCGCCCCAATTGTCGTGAGGCCACTGTGTGCATGACTTGTTGAGTTTGTTTATGAGGTTGGTTCCCTGTGTGTCGTGCGATATTGACTCGAGTTTGAACCACATCATATAGGTATATGGGGCTCTGGCTATCATGCTTGGGAAATGTACCATATACGGGTCATCGACTTTTATTGCCCGCGATACTTTTCCTTCGCCGAGACGGGTTGCCAGATATGTCAAATCGACTACTTCTCTTGTTTCGATTTGAGTCTTGCTGCTGCTCAATTCCGCTATTTGGGGTATTGCTCCCGTCCTTTCGGGCGATATTTGGATTATACCTCGCGAATATGCTACTGATGCATCATTATTGGTTATTTTTATGTCGTACAGCCCTACGTCGGTGAGTTCCGTGGTTATGGAACTGGTGTTTTCTTCGGCTTTTACTATTTCGCCGGTGGTTGCATTGATTATTTCCCACTTGGCGGATTCATGGAACGGGTCGGCGTATTTTGCCGTGAATGTTTCGCCGGGTTTTATTACCGTCTTGTTTATTTCTATTCCTTCTACTATTTCGGGTTCGGGCAGGGTTATTGACTCGCTCCACGCTATTTCGGATTCGCTCTTGCCGTCTTTGCTGACTGCTGATACGCCTATTCGAATGGTTCCTCCTTTTTCTATGTCATAGGGTGCTCCTACTACGTATGCTGCCCACGATGTTGTTGCGGTACACATTACTTTTTCTTCGCCTTCTTGTTCGGTGTATATCTTGAAGAACCATGTATCGACATCGGCGTTATATACCGGTGCGGGCAGATTGGAAGGCATTTCGTAAACTACTTTTACATCTACGCCCTTGTAGTTTCGCGCCAGAACTTTACTTGTGGTTATTTCGGGTTTTGACGGTGTGGGCGATTCTCCGCGCGTGAGAGATATTTCGCCTATCAATATTTTGAAATTACTGGTTGTGTTCGAGAATTTCAGTCCTATCAATGCGAGGGTTGAGTTATGGACTTTTAAATCGCTTCGACCGTTTCCTATGTTGATAGTCTTTTCAACCCATTCGTCGCTTGCGGCTGCATTGGAGATTATTGTTGCCGATACTGCTTTTGTCGGCGCAGCCTCGGTGGAACATGCCCACTCGATTTTTCCGTTTCCCGACAGGACTTTGTAGCGTATTGTTAGCTTGTCGCCGGATTGGGCTGTTGCGTATTTGGTCTTGAAGAGTTGGAGATATGCGGCTGTTGTTTCGCCTGATATTTGGAGGCATGACCCGCCAAACCATGCATCGTCCCATGTGAATTCGGCTTTCATGTCGGTTGAGGCATCGCTTGCGTTTTTGCCCATGAATGTTTTCGTCCACCACCAGCGCCATGTGGGCAGATAATCTTGCATTCCGATATTGTACCACCCGTTGGTAAATTCCCGCCGTCCTTCTATATTGAAGAACTGACCGTTTCCGAGATTGAAATAGGTTACGAACGGGTCGTCGGAGAGGTCTTCGCAGGTTAATGTGCTGCGTGCGACTATAAAGTTGGAGAAGCCACAGAAATTTGTAGATTTCGATGACATCTGTATTGTATTGTTGTTCTCCGGGGTATTTACCGGGTTGTATGATGAACCGGTAAATGTGTTTTCGCTTACCAACTGGTATGTGGCTTGTTTTTGTAATGCCGTGGAGCCGTTCTCGCCGCTGGCGGCATACATCATGTTGGTATTGTGTGCACCCCACAGTCCGAGGGATAATTCGTAACTTTCAAATTCGGTAAATGTTTCTATGTCGTAGCCAGACTGGCAGTTGATACCGCCATAGACGTCGAACGATGAACGGCCTTGAAAACTTTTGGCTGTTTCCTGCGAACGGGACAGGTATGAGGGGGTGCTCCGCCATCCGTAATTGAGGAAATAGGCATTGGATGTTATTTTTCCGTTGTAATGAAACCAGTCGGAGAAATTGGAGGTTAGGCAACTGCCGTCGCTTATTCCTCCGGAATTGAGTGTAAAGCCGTACCATACGTTATGGAAATTCGGAACTCCATAGTCGGCGGCATTGGTATATGCGTCGCCTAAAAGGTTTTTGAACTTTATTACATTGAGTTTGTTCCATAAGAACTCGGAATTCCACCCTATTCCATCTACTCCGTAGTAGTGGAGATATTTCAACAGTTTTTCATAGCCTCCGTCATATAGTGCGGCTATCGTAGAGCCGTGTCCTCCGTCTGAGGGGTCGGGTACCGTACCGAACGATACTGCGGCTACGACACTGGCGGAGACGCCGTTTTTATGGCACACGTCGAGGAAGGCGGCCGGTGCCTGTAACATTGGTGCCGTCCAGTTTCCGTATATATCAACGTAACTCCACATGGAGAATACCTCTCCGTTGAAGAAGTATGCTGGTACAGCATTCCATGATGATACGCCTATTGGACACCACCACAGCAGTTTACGCGCCGGATTCAGGGATTCGTTTACTTGCGTTGCAGTAAATGTGAATCTTGTACGGGGTTTTATGCGCGAAATGAAAAAGTTTTCGTTTTCTTTTGCCGTCTCGTCGTTTTTGTAAAGGTAGTCGCCTTCGTTCCAGTTCTGGTATGCCTGATACCATTTTTGAGAATCGCTGCCTATTTTAACGTACTGTTCATGCGAGGGTACGGTTTGTGCTTGTACGTATGTTCCGACAATAGCTATAAGCGCGGTAAAAAACCATTTCTTCATATTAATGTTTCTTTATCTTTTTATTACTCTTATTCAGCCGGATTTAAAGGATTCATACTTACTCCCTGCAGCGGTTGGAGATTTTATTGTTGCTGCGTTATCTGCAGACTTTTGTCCTTTACAAAGGTACTGTTTTTATATGATAATTACAGTATTGTTTTATGATGTTTTTTTCTATTTTTTATATTGTTTCGATAATATATCGTTAATTCTTTCTGTATATTACCGATTGGTCCGCATGGGTTCTATACCGAATGGAATGTTGCCTTACGAAATACTTATGTTATTTTTTACAGCGGTAATTACGGGGCTGTTTTGCTTTTTATAAGAAAATGGAGCTGTGCCGGATATTTGTTTTGACACAGCTCCATATTGCACTTGTCTGTAAGTACGGTATGCCGGCGAATGTAAGCAGTTTTTTTACGGTTTGCTGTATGTTACTGTTTTTTTTACTGCGCGTTTTGCCGGATTTTGCTTACAGGTTTATTTGTTAAGCATCTTTTTTACTTGTTTCAGTACATTCTCGGCCGAGAATCCGAATTTGTCATCGAGGACTTTATACGGTGCGGAATATCCGAAATGATCGAGCCCCCATACTACTCCGTTTATGCCTACCAGACGCGCCATTGCCGACGGTAGTCCTGCGGTTAATCCGAATATCGGCTTGTCGAGGGGTATTACGCTGTTACGGTATTCGGGTGTCTGGTCGAAGAAGAGCCCTGTGGAGGGTGCTGATACGACGCGTACTTTTATTCCTTCGGCATGAAGGAGGGGTACTGCCGCCATAAGTGTCGATACTTCGGATCCGCTGGCTACCATTATTACATCGGGGTCTTCGTCTTTATATACGATATAGGCTCCTTTTGCCATCTGAAGGGCTTCTTCGTAACGGTCGCCGTTCATTGCGGGGATGTCGTTTACGTTTTGCCGCGAGAGTATCATCGCCGTCGGGGAATCGGTGTTCTCCATAGCCAGTTTCCATGCTATTACGGTTTCGGCACTGTCGGCGGGTCGAAGTACGAGCATGCTGTTTTTGCCTTTGTGGTTCTTCAACTCTTCGAGCAGGCGTATTTGCGCTTCTTGTTCTACGGGCTGATGTGTGGGGCCGTCTTCTCCTACGCGGAAAGCATCGTGCGTCCAGATGTATTTTACGGGAAGCCTCATTAGCGCGGACATGCGTGCTACGGGTTTGATGTAATCGGAGAAGACGAAGAATGTGCCGCTTGCGGCTATCATTCCTCCGTGCAATACCATTCCGTTCATTATGGCGGCCATTGTTATTTCGCTTACTCCGGCATGAAGGAATGCTCCGGTGAAATCGTACGGCTTGAACGGATGGGTGTGCTTGAGGAATCCGTCGGTCTTGTCGGAGTTTGCAAGATCGGCCGACGAGACTACCATGTTGCCTACTTTCTCGCTCAATACGGAAAGGACTGCCGATGATGCTACTCGTGTTGCTACTCCGGGTTTTACTTGTATTGAACGGTAGTCTATTTCGGGGATATGGCCTGAATAGTATTTTTTGAGCAGTTCGGCTTTTTCGGGATTTGCTTTTTCCCATTCGGCCTGCTCGGCTTTACGTTGTGCTACGATTTTGCGCAATTCGTTTTTGCGTTCTTCGTACAACTGTACCGATTCGGGGAATATCGCAAACGGGTCGTCGGGGTTGCCGCCGAGGTTGAGTATCGTCTTTTCAACGGATGCGCCTGCTGCGCTTATGGGTTGTCCGTGCGTGGAGCATTGTCCTTCGAAATTGCTTCCGTCTTCTTTTACGATTCCTTTGCCCATTACGGTATGTCCGATTATAAGTGTGGGACGGCGTTTTTCGTTTTGCGCTGCCGTCAGGGCATCATATACTTGTTGTGAATCGTTTCCGTCTATCTCTATTACGTTCCAGTTCCACGAGCGGTATTTGGCCGCGGTATCTTCGGTGGTAACGTCCTCTACGCTTGTTGAGAGCTGAATGTTGTTGCTGTCGAAAAACATTATCAGATTGCTCAATCCAAAGTATCCGGCCATTCGCCCTGCTCCTTGCGATATTTCTTCCTGTATTCCGCCGTCGGATATGAATGCATAGGTTTTATGAGCCATCCATTCTCCGAATCGGGCAACCATGAAGCGCTCGGCCATTGCGGCTCCTACGGCCATCGCGTGTCCTTGTCCGAGAGGCCCGGATGTGTTTTCTATGCCGCGCTCGAAATTGAGTTCCGGATGTCCGGGTGTTACGCACCCCCACTGTCTGAAGTCTTTTATTTCGTCTATGGTATATTTTCCCAACATCGCCAATACGGCATATAGCATGGGAGACATGTGCCCGGGGTCGAGGAAGAATCGGTCGCGATTTATCCACAACGAGTCGTCGGGGTCGAATACCATTATTTTTGAATAGAGCGTATTTATAAAATCTGCTCCGCCCATTGCGCCTCCGGGATGTCCGGATTTGGCTTTTTCTACCATGGCTACCGTGAGGACTCGAATGTTATCGGAGACTCTTTCCTGAATTTTTTTATCTATTGACATATTGCACTTGTGCTTTTGTGTCGCAAAAGTAGTATTTATTCTCTAATTTATAAAATGGAGCAACGGATAAATTTTTTCTTCTTCTTTTATTCTTTTTTACTGTTTGCAAAAAAGCGAGGCATGAACGACTTTTTGGGGTCGATTCATGCCTCGGCTTGGGGTTTGTACCGTATGTTTTTTATTTACGGATTCTGTTTTGTTATTCGGACAGTTTTCTTGAACCGTCGCCTATGTTTACCGGATAGACTTTGGGCTCTTTTCCGAAGCGTTCGGCAAACTTCGCTTTTGCTGTACTGATAAAGTTGTCGTATTTTTCTTCTTTTACGAGGTTTATCGTACATCCGCCGAATCCGCCGCCCATAACACGCGAGCCTGTTACTCCGCACTCGGCTGCTATGTCGTTGAGGTAGTCGAGTTCTTCGCAGCTTACTTCGTAGAGTTTACTCATTCCGTGGTGAGTTCCGTACATCTTTTGTCCTACGGTTTCGTAATCGCCTTGTTTGAGGGCTTCGCATGCGTCGAGCAGTCGTTGTATCTCTTCTATTACGTATTCTGCTCGCTTGTAGTCTTCTTCGGTTACTTCGGCAGCTACTTCTTTCAGCATGTCGAGGGATGCGTCACGGAGATATTCTACTTCGGGGTGGCGTTTTTTGATTGCGTTTACCACGGCTTCGCACGACTCGCGGCGTTTGTTGTAGGCCGATGATGCCAGTTCGTGTTTTACGCAGGTATCTATCAGTACAAGTTTGTAGCCTTTCGGGTCGAACGGTACGTATTCGTATTCTAATGAGCGGCAGTCGAGGCGGATGAGGTGTCCGGCTTTTCCGAATACGGATGCGAACTGGTCCATTATTCCGCATTTTACTCCGCAATAGTTGTGCTCTGTGGACTGTCCTATTTTTGCCAGTTCGAACTTGGGCAGTGCGTTGCCGAACATTTCGTTGAGGGCGAATGCGAACGCGCTTTCTAATGCTGCGGATGAGGAGAGGCCTGCACCGAGGGGTACGTCGCCGGAGAATACGGTGTCGAATCCTGATACTTTTCCACCGCGCTTGATTATCTCGCGTACTACACCGAATATGTATCGTGCCCAGCTTTGTGCGGGGGCGTCTTCTTCGTTTGTCCCGAATTCGGCATATTCGTCGAGGTCGAGCGCAAAGGCTCGTATCTTGTCTGTTCCGTTTACTTTTATCTCTGCCAACATTCCTTTGTCTATTGCTCCGGGCAATACGAATCCGCCATTATAGTCGGTGTGTTCGCCGATAAGGTTTATTCTTCCGGGTGAGAAATATAAATCGCCGGCACTCCCGAACAGGGATGAGAATTTGGCTCTTAACGCTTTGTTATCCATATTGTTTAGTTTTTAATCGTTCACGGGTATATTCTTGTTTACATTCTTGCATCCTACCAGTCCGTAATAGAGCAGATATGCGAGCATGGCTACTATCAGCCAGTAGCTTGCCATGTAGCCTACGGAATCGGAGATGAACTGTTGCAACAGCGGCAGTATGCCTCCGCCTACTACCATCATCATAAAGATTCCGGATGCTTGCGCCGTGTATTTGCCCAGCCCTTCTACTGCGAGGTTGAAGATGCCGCCCCACATGAGCGAGGTGCAGAGTCCGCACAATACGAGGAAGAGTGCGCTTAACGGTACTTTGGGGGTCTCCAACGATTTCATTACGTTTTCAGGGGTTATCTCTTCTTCGGCCAATGCTTCGGTGTACGATGCGAGCTTGTCTTGACTCGGCTCGGCTATGAATGCTGTTATTTCTTCGGCCGGCATTCCTGCGTTGGTGAGTGTTAAGGTTGTTGTTTCAATGGGGTCGTAAACTATCTTGGGAAGGTTTATTCCTTTTTCTTTGGGGGTCGCAATTGCTATGATTACAAAGATTATGGCTACCGACGATACGGTTATCAATTGTGCGCGGGTGGAGACTTTGCCGCTTATTGCGCTACTGGTCAATCGGCCGACAAGCATCAACAACCAGTATATTGCTGCTACTGCTCCTCCTATGGCTGCTCCGTTTACCATTATGCCGGCTCCTTTGGAGGTGGTATCGGCGAGGTAGAAGAGGAGTGTTCCGGGTATGCCTATCTCGATTCCTACATATATGAAGATTCCTATTACGCCTAATACGGTATGACGGAAACTCCACGGGCTGTACTCGAATTTTTCTTTTTTGATTTTGCCTTTCTGCAAGTGCGGCTCGGGTATTTTTACGAACGATATTACTATGAATGTGAATGCGAAGACTCCCATGGCAAGAAAGAGCAGAGGCTCTACATCGGTCATGGTCGTATTTTTATTGACTGTTCCTATCAATACGCCTACGAACAACGGGGTAAGGGTTCCTGCGAGCGAGTTCAGTGCACCTCCGGCCTGTATCAACTGGTTGCCTTTGTTGCCGCCGCCTCCGAGGAGGTTGAGCATCGGGTTTACTACGGTATTGAGCATGCATACGCAAAGTCCGCAGATGAATGCGCCGATGAGATAGATGATGAAGTTGAATTTTATTACGTATTCGCCTAATGTGAATACTTCTGCGTTTGCTCCCACTATGCTTGAGAGATACTGGAGAAAGAGTCCTACCACTCCTACCGCCGTGGCTATAAGAGATGTTTTTTTATACCCTATGCGTACCAACATGTTGCCGGCCGGGATTCCCATGAAGAGGTAGGCGAGGAAGTTCATCATGTTTCCCATCATTCCGAGCGTGTTGGCTCCTTCGTATTGGTTTTTCCATATTGTCCCTACGGGAGCGGCGAGATTGGTTACGAACGAAATCATCGCGAAAAGGAAAAACATCGTGATAATCGCAATTATGTTGCGATTCTGTTTTGTTTGTTGTTCCATTTTTCTTTGATTATAAGTTTAATATTATGTTTGATGTTTTTATTATTCGCCTGTTGTGAATGTATAGACGCATTTTTGCGTGTATCGTTCGCCCGGCCGCAACAGCGTGCTTGGGAAGTGCGGTTTGTTGGGTGAGTCGGGGAAGTGCTGAGTTTCGAAGCAGATTGCTGTCCGCGCGGTGTACTTC
>JADIMW010000016.1 GCA_017694415.1 Candidatus Caccoplasma merdipullorum | reverse complement strand
ATATACTTTCATGCCGCTGTCGGAGAGATACTCTTCGATTGCTGAGGGTGTGCCTCCTGCGGGTTCGACGTAGGGTTCGCCCTGCGGGTATATCTCCACAAGCGCGGGTATATTTTCGTCATCCCAACTTATTCTGAACTCGGACAGATTGTCCAAACCGGACAGATCGAAAACCGAACATGTTGAACTTAATCGTCCCACTTCAACCCACTCGCCGTCGGCAAACGCTTCTACAAGCGGGGCTGAGGGATTGTTGGTGAAATCGGTAGTCTGATATACCGATACTGTTTCTACGGTTATGTTCTCGATAAACTTGTATGTTACGAAACCTGCTGCGCTTGCCTGATATTCGGTTGTCAGTTTGCGGTCGCTAAGGCACGGTACGGGCTTGCCGTTTTCGTTGTTTCCTTGTTCTATCGTTTCTTTGGAATCAACGCTGAACTCGGCTACCTGCAACCAATAGGCTTCTCCGACGGTTTTGAGATACATCCTTACGTATCGTCCCCATGTGCCGTTCATATTGCACGTATAGATTCCTTCGTCATCAATGTCGGCTTGTGTAAACTCGGCTTTTTCCGTCCAGCGCTGTCCGTCTTCCGAGATTTCCACGGCTACTTTCCCCGACGGACGGTCGCTGCCGGTAAATCCTATTGTTACTCCATAACGGGGTAACGACTCGGAGAAATCGAGCATGATATAGTCGCCTGCTTTTTGTCCTCCGTTTTTCCAGAAATATGTTTCCATACTTCCGTCCAGTACGTTCTCGATATTGTACGAACTGTATTTCGCCATATTGGTCGAAACTACGGGGTTGCCTTTGTCTGTTGCAGGTACGGTAACCGACAACGATGCGAAAGGTATTTGCACGGCGGTAGAGGATATGTTCTTTACTCTTATGTATGCTATCTCTTTTTTAACGTCAATGTCGTCGGGAAGGGTATATGCCGTCCATTCCTTGCCGTTTACCGAGTATTGGATTTCCAATCCGTCGGGCAGGGATTCGACGGGCGCGCTGAGCGAAGTTTCTTTTATGGCATCGAAATAGAGTCCTGCATATTCGCCTTCTTCCAGTTCGAGAGAGGCTGTGCCGTCGAGTGAGATTGAGACTCCTGTATCGGTAATATTTATCCCGTCGGGCAGGGATGCCTTGTTTGTGATTATCTCGGCTTGTCCTGCTCTTTCGGGCAGCGTTACTGCATATTCTTCGCCGAGCAACGGCATCAGGTATTCTATGAACGGCTCCATACTCGTCTGCGAGGGGTGTACTTCGTAAAATACCTCGTATGTGTTGTTGCCGGCATCTTCGAGAGCGGAAACCATATATGCGCTGTCGGTGTGCAACGATGTGTAGAGGCGTTTTATGTCGGAATAGTAGAGCCACATGGATTCTTCATTTTTCTGCATGAGCTCCAGACTCTTATATATTATTTCGCTCATTGTCTTGAGTTTGGCTACCCAACATTTTATATCTTCGTACATCAGCGAATACTTCGGCTCGGGATTGTCGGCCTGTGCCTGCAGATAGACGCATGCATCGTACAGGGTCTTCATACGTTCAATCAGTTCGGCGGTACATGCGGGCATCTCTCCGCCGGGAACTTGGTTCTGCTTGAATTGGGTATAGAGTTCGAGCAGGTCTTCATCTTCGACCAATGCATCGGAATTTGATGCAAATGTTTTCAGTGCGGCGGCAAATTCCTCGTTATCGAATGACGAATTGAAAAAGGCTTCCCAGTTGAGGTCGGCATCGAAAGCCGACGGGTTCCACGAATAATCGGCTCCGCCGAACAGCGCAACTTTTGAGGCGTTTCCCTGATTCATCGGGTTTAACAGCAAACCTCCCAGCGAGGGTATGGGGTATGTATCTTCTATTGTCCAGTGCGTGGTGAGTTTGCGCATGTATATACGGTCGTCATGGTCGTCATTAACGGGATTGTTCCACCACATTATGGCGTTGCGGCCGACTCTTGATGCCATGTCGGTACATGCCGAACCGCGGATATTCGAGAAACAGTCGTATCCGGTAAAGGCTATTTCTACTTCTTCATCTACATCGGCCAGATTGTACAGCGTGGATGACATCCCGTAATTTAGCGCGTATGCCGTAGGGACGAAAAAGAGCGGTGCTACTTCGTCGCCGTAGGTGGAACGGAGCTGCTGCTGAGTCTGGTCGGCAAGATAGGCCTGCATGTTTCCGGGCGGTGTATATGACATGTCGTCGATAAAGACACCGAACGCTCTTACTCCCAACGAGTACATGTGCGCGAACTTGTTCATGATTTCAGATATGCCGGTATCCATCGATGATGTGCTTCCGAAATTTATGCCGCTGCTCATCCCGGGGTGAATGGACCATACGAAATTTACGTTGCACGCTGCGGCTTTCTCGCATATTGCCGTTATGTCGGACTGTGTTATCTTGCCCATATAACGCTGGCTCTCGGTTATTGTTACGGGATAGTCGTATCGCCACGACCCGAGGTGATAGGGGTCGGACTTAGGCCCGTAAACGTATGTATTCAGTTTGTATCGTTTGCAGAATTCCATAAGCTCCATACGGGTTTCCATACTGTACGGGTGCCCGTAAAACCCTTCTACTATTCCGCGATACTGCGTATAGGCATAATCGTTTATGATTAGTTCGGTTATGTTGCCGCCCGACTGTTCGAATATCTGCTCGAGCGTGGCCATTGCATAAAATTCCGAGCCGGAACCGTTGCCGAGCAACAGGATGTCGCCGTTGGCATGTGCGGGGATAACGGCCACGATATGTGCGTCGAATCTGTTTTCTGCCGCATTGAAGAGCGATTTGCCTATTGTATTGTCGTCGGCGAACTTGTCGGCTGCATCGCCCGAACCGTTTTCCCCGACCAGAATATTGGTCCGGTCATCGCCCGGCTCTGCACTCTCGGTAAAGGCATATCCGTTTTGCGACAAGACTTCTTTTATGCGGGTTACCGATACTTCTTTTACTCCCTCCCCTATCACGAGATTAACCTCGGGTGTTACTGTTACGATAGCGGACTTGGTTTCGATTTGCTGGGGAATGGGATATATTTCATATCCTGCGCAGTGCATCGAAACGAAAAACATTATGAATGCCGATAATACTATTCTGTATTTCATGGTAGGAAACTTTTGCCGCAACGTAAAATTATCGCAGCGCGTTAAAAATTGCAATTATTTCGGTAACTGCAACAGAACATTGCATCGGATACAAAGTTACACAAAATTTCCGAATAATTAAGATGCTGCAACATGCTTATCTTCGGTACAGGGTGCGATAAATATGCTGCATTTCGGCTTATGCCGCCCCGACCACGGGAGGGGGCGGTGGTGCATTTGTCAAAAACGATACGATTGACGGACGAGAGGCAACAAGTTCTACCTTATCTGGGGGTGGCGTATATGTCAAAAAGGATATGGCTGACTGGATCTTACGGATTGACTTTGCAGATTGACTTTGCCGGATAAAAACAGTTCCGGCACCTGTCCTGCATCTGGCAGGGCGGGTACCGGCTATGGTATCGTCTCTCTTAGTGTGGTGCGGGGTAATCAGAATTTGCGGATTCCCATTATCTCCCTTACCTCGCGCAGCGTGGCCGATGCGCTTGCACGGGCACGCTCTGCTCCGCACGTAACGACTTTGCGCAAATATGCTTCGTCGTTTATAATATCGGCATAACGCTCCTTTATCGGCAACGTATATTTGAGAATATCTTCGGCAAGTTGCTTTTTCAAATCGCCGTAGCGTATGCTGCAGTTTTTGTACTGCTCGGTGAAATATGCCACGGTATCGGGTGTTGATACGAGGTCGAGTATGGTGAAGAGGTTCTTTATCGGCTCGCTCATTTCGGAATCGGGGGTTTTAGGCCCTTCGTCGGTAACGGCTTTCATTACCTTCTTGCGTATTACCTTCTCTTCGTCGATAAGCGATATGCAGTTCCCTTCGGATTTTCCCATTTTGCCGCTGCCGTCAAGCCCCGGGACTTTTACGGCATCGTGGCCGAAATTGAAGTTCTGCGGCTCGGGGAAGAACTCCACGCCGTATATGTTGTTGAAGCGGCGGGCGAAACGGCGGGTAAGTTCGAGGTGCTGTTCCTGATCTTTGCCCACGGGGACTTTTGTGGCGCGATGTATCAGTATATCGACGGCCATGAGTGAGGGGTATGTCAGCAGTCCGGCATTGACGTTTTCGGGCTGCTTGCGCACTTTGTCCTTAAACGATGCGGTGCGTTCCAACTCGCCTACATATACGTGCATGTTCATAAGGAGGTACATCTCGGCTATTTCGGGAACGTCGCTCTGAATGTATATTGTACTCTTCTCGGGGTCGAGTCCCGCTGCAAGATATTGCGCAAGAGCATTCTTTACGTTTTCGTGCAATATCTTGGGGTCGGGATGCGTGGTAAGAGCATGAAGGTCGGCAATAAAAAAGTAACAGCGGTTCTCGTACTGCATCTTTACGAAGTTGCGCAATGCGCCGAAATAGTTTCCCAAATGCAGATTGCCAGTGGAACGAATCCCGCTTAAAACAATATCTTCCATATAAATAAGAATTTATACACTTGCAATATCAAAAATACGGCCGCAAGACGTGTAACGGTACGATACCCGCCACTGTACGGAACGCCTGCGCCCGCCATTAACATCTGCCGCCGGTAATTCGCCCGGCTTTGCGCCCTCAGCGCATGTGGCTGTCGGACGTCGCGACAACCTCGCGTCATCGCCGCTTCGTGTTGCTGCCGCTATGCGTTGTTACCGCGACTCTACATGTTACTCTGCCTCCGTTGGCTTTATCTCTGCTTCGTGTGAAGCTGCCGCTGTCGGCGTTATGCTGCCACTATGCATTGTTACCGCTGCCGTTGGCATTATGCCGCCGCGCATTGTTGCTGCACCAGCACGCGTAAAAACAGATACCGAAGCCTTCGCTTGTTGCCCCGCAAGCTCCGCCTCCACGTCTTTAATGACGCCTTAAGAAAGGTCGTCGATTGGAAGGGGCTGGCGAAACGCTTCTTTAAACGATATTATCGACTCGGTGCGCGCAAGTCCCAACGGTTGCAGTTTGTCGTGTATTATGTCGAGCAGGTGTGCATTGTTCTTGGCATACAGCTTTATGAACATGTCGTACTGTCCCGTCGTGTAATGACACTCTACAACTTCGGGGATTTTCTTCAACTTGTCGATGACCTCCTCAAACTGGTCGGGACGCTGGAGGTACAACCCCATATATGCACACGTCTCGAATCCTATCTTGTTTGGGTCGATAAGATAATCCGATTCGCGGATTATCCCCACACTCATCAACCGCTGCACCCTCTGGTGTATAGCAGCGCCGGAGACACCGCATTCGCGCGCTACTTCAAGAAAGGGCACGCGCGGATTCTCCGAAATCATACTGAGAATCTTGTAATCCAACTGATCCAACTGTTGTCTTGCCATAAGGTATCTATTTAGTCCCATCAGGGGGTTACACACTCTTTCAAATACTCAATACGCGATACATAAAACTCTTCCGCCCGCCGACCTTAACTTTGAGTCGTACTCATCGGGAAACCTCTTCCGCCACGTGTTACACCGACACCCCTGGCCGTCTCCATAACTGCCGGGAAGCATGGGGTTATGCCTGTGCCTGTAAAAGCCCCGCCGCATACAAAGCCGGGCGCGGTATATCTTCGCCGTTATAATAGACAAAGATAATACAATTAGGCGAACTTTCAGCATACCGAGGCCGATAGAAACAGAATAAAATTACCCTCTCGCCCCGAATGTACGACGGCCGTTAGAGATAACGGTTACGGTTGGGCAGAGCGTAGTCGGCCGCATACTTAAGCACGTCGCCCACCACGTTTATTTCGAGGAACGACGTCTGTGTTCCCTGCTTGCCTCCGCTGAGGTAAGCCACCATGTCGTTCTCGGACAGCACACCGTCATCGAGCAGCTTGTGCAGCGCGGCAAAATAGTATTCCTGACCGTTGGCCTTTTCGGGCATATATATCGCCTCCACTCCGTACGAAAGAGCCAGATGACGCGTTGTCTTCTCCTTGTAGCAGATCGCCAGGACGGGATACTTGCCGCGGAACGCCGCAAGATTACGCGCTGTACGCCCGCTGAAGCTGTCGGTAATTATGGCCTTTATGTTCAACAGGCTGGTAGCTTTTACCGCCTGTTTGGCAAGAAACGCCGTAACATCGTTTGCCGTGGTACTGTCGGGGATGCGGATGTCGTTCTCCGAAAGTTTGTCCTTTTCGGCCTGTGCCGCAATTTTCGTCATCGTGCGGACAGCCTCCACGGGATATTTGCCGTATGCCGTCTCGCCGCTCAACATAAGCGCGTCGGTGCGGTAATATATCGCATTGGCAATATCGGTAACCTCGGCACGGGTGGGACGAGGGTTGTTTATCATTGTGTGAAGCATCTGGGTTGCCACGATAACAGGTTTCTTGGCGAGAATGCTTTTCTTTATCAGCTGACGCTGGATGCCGGGGATACGCTCCTGCGGCACTTCTATACCGAGGTCGCCCCGGGCAATCATAATACCGTCGGCCTCATCCAGAATCTCGTCGATATTATCGACGCCTTCCTGATTCTCAATCTTGGCGATAATCTTAATGTCGCTGCCGTTTTCATCGAGGATTTTGCGAATATCCATAACGTCTCGGCGGTTGCGCACGAACGAATGGGCTATATAGTCGATATTCTTATCGATTGCGAACATTATATTCTGACGGTCCTTTTCGGTAAGCGACGGCAGGTTTATGCTGACACCGGGAACGTTTACGCTCTTGCAGTTTCCCAGCACGGCATCGTTCTGCACCGTACAGCAGAGATACCCGTCGCGCTTGTCCTCGACAAGCAGGCCGAGGTCGCCGTCGTCGATAAGGATGCTGCTCCCCACCGGAATATCCTCGACGAACCCTTTATATGTAACCGCGATACAGTCGCGGGAAGTATTAATATCGGGATTCCCCGTAATCTTAACCTTGTCGCCCGTAACAAACTCGACAGGCTCGCCGTCGGCAAGCGGAGTAGTACGTACCTCGGGACCTTTAGTGTCAATAAGAATAGCTATTCGATTAGAAACCTTGCGAACATTATCAATCAATGTTTCAAGACCTTCGCGCGAAGCGTGCGCGGTATTCATCCTTACCACATTCATGCCGGCGTCGAACAGCTCCTTCAAAAACTCCACATCACAACGTCTGTCGGAGATTGACGCAACAATCTTGGTATGCTTTAACATCATAGGCTAAATTCTTTCTTTTTCAGTTTTCGGGCGCAAAGGTACAACGCAGAACGCTATTTTCAATAATTTCATCGCCCGCCCACCTCAAAAACAACGCGAAATACAGGCTTATGCCCCACCTCCGCAAACCCTCAAGTATAATATAAACAACTAAAGCACAGGAGATTGTTTGTGAAGCATCCCTCCCGAACAAATTATTTTTTCCTCACTTCATAACAGTAAGTAAAATGCGGACATGCAACAGTATTACGTGGTTAATGTAACATTGCCTTATACAATACCTGTATCGGTATCAGATTGCAGCCGCCATATTACCGAACATTTTAATGCCAAATTACCGAAAAACATTACGCCATATTACAGATCGGATTTATCATTTTTTCGGTATCTGACACCTGCATTACGAAGCATTTTAGCAAATAAAAGTTCGATTTTTGTTCCTTCGCATTTATTTGCTGCCATATTCTTATGGCGCTGTTCTTTTGTCAAATGGTCCATCAGAAACATTTTACATACAAACACAAATATACAGATTAAATCTTTATATGTACAATTTTCATAAATAAGGCTTATTTGAAAAGTCTCAATATTATTCTTTATCCAAATGTTCGTGTTCTTGCTTGCGGCGATGTCTTTTTGCTTTTGTTTTCTGCTGTTTTGTTGTTTTGGATTGCGTGCCGGCGGTATTGTGCCGACGGCTTCTGCAAATGTAGTAATTTAATATGGATTCTTTTTTGGTTTTTAACGGCTTCTGCCTTTTTCGGGAGGCTGTTTTTCTTGTTTTTTTTGGGTATGTTTTTTCAGGTCTCTGTTATCGGCATATTCTGATAAGAGGGGGGCGTGGTTGTTTGGCCGGGCGGGATGTGTTGTTCTGTGGAGGACGGGGTCGGCGTTGTGGTACGACGGCGATGCGATGCGGTATTTTGAGTACCGCACCGGCGGGGTAGCTGTGTGTGCGGGCGTGATTCAGTATTCTATGCTGTCGCCGCAGGCCAGATAACTTATCTTTTCGCCCAACAGCTTTTTCAGCTTGTGATAGGCTTCGGACCCCGTGCAGTGCATGGTGTAGAATCGGCAGAGGGGATAGGCGCCTAAACTGGTTGCGAGGTGCTGTATGAATGTGTCTTCTTCTGCCGGCGTGAGTCCGCTTTTTACCAGATGCATCCCGGCCAGTACGTGTGTGGGGGGACGGCCGATGATTTGTTCGGCCCGGTGCAGGATGTTTACGATGCCTGCGTGGGCGCATCCGGCAATGACGGTGTAGTGTCCGTCTTCGGATATTATCAGGTTTTGTTCGTGACGGAACGTGTCGTTTTGCTCGCGTGTGGGGCCAAAGAGGAGGCGGTTGCCGGACGGGGTGCTGATGTTGCCTGTTACGTCGGAAAACAGTGTCAGCCCGGGCCCGATATTTTGTTGCCCGCTGCAAAAGACGAGGCGTTTGTTATCGGCGAGTGCCGGGTCGAGCCCGATATAGTGGAGGCCTGTTTCGCGCAGCGAGTAGTGTGGCTCGAATGCTTCTTTGTGTATATATACCGGGGTGTTTCCGGGGTATGAGAGGTATGTGGCGAGCCCGCCTCCGTGGTCGTAGTGTCCGTGCGAGACGATGGCCAGGTCTGCTTTCGACGGATCGATGCCTGCCCGTTTTGCGTTGGTGGCAAAAAGGGTGCCTTGCCCCATGTCGAAGAGTATGCGGCGTCCGTCGTTCATTTCGATATGGAGGCTAAGGCCGTGCTCTACGGGAAAACCTTTTGTGGTGGTGTTTTCAACCAGGGATGTGATTCTCATGCGGGGTGTCGGTTTGTTTTTTTCGCATGGGTTATTTTACCCACACGATATAATCTTCTTTGCGCAGCGTCGGGGGTTTTACTCCTCCTTCGTCGGGATAGCCCAATACGCAGTGTCCTATTCCTTCGTATTCGCCGGTAATGCCGAGGTCGCGCAGTATCTGCCGCCCTTCTTCGCTTTCGAACTCTTCTTTGGCGCGGTGAATCCAGCATGCTCCCAGTCCCAGGCTGTGGGCTGCCAGCATAAGGTTTCCCATTACCAGCGAGCCGTCGTAAACGCGGGTGTTGATGTCTTTACGCGCCAGGACTACCAATACTACGGGTGCGCCGTAGAACGGGTCGGCGGTTGTACCGAGGATTTCGGCATTCATGCGGCTGAGCTTGTCGCGCAGTTGGCGGTTGGTTACTGCTATTATCAGGGGCGACTGTCGGTTCATGCCTGTAGGGGCATATGTGCCGGATTCTGCTATCGTACGGACGAGGGCTTCGGGAACTGATGTGTCCTTGTATTTTTTTACGCTGCGCCGTGTTATGATGTTTTGCAGAGTTTCGTTCATGGCATCTCTCTTTTTATGGGTTGTATTTGATTTTTACGGTATTCTCGGGTGGTTTCGGCCGATTTCCTAAGGGATATGTGCCGCGCCAAACGGAAGTAAAGTTACGGAAAAAAGTTTGTGTTTTTTGTTGTCCGCGCTACTTGAATTAGTGTTATATGCGGATTTCCCCGCCATGTCGTCTTTTTTGCGGTAAGTAGAGTTGGATATTGCCATTACAACAATATTGTTGTATTACGGAACATGTGGATAATGAGAAGCGAAAGCGGAGCGGACGGGTGATTGTCGGAATATATAAGGGGGGGTATATATAAAGTATATAAGGGATATAAAAGAGTATATAAGGGTATATAAACAAAAAAGAGCTGCATTTCTGCAACTCTTTTTTGTGGTGCCACCAGGAATCGAACCGGGGACACAAGGATTTTCAGTCCTTTGCTCTACCAACTGAGCTATGGCACCTTGCTGCCTTTTCGGGTTTGCGGGGGCAAAGATATGTCTTTTTTTTTTCTGACCTAATTTTATTTGCTCTTTTTTATTTTTTATCTGTTTTATGCTGTATTACTGCTGTCTTTTATGTTTTTCGGGATGTTCTTGTTTTTTGTTTTATGGTCTTAACGGCTGCCGAGATAGAGGAAATACATTCCTATC
>JADIMW010000015.1 GCA_017694415.1 Candidatus Caccoplasma merdipullorum | reverse complement strand
ATAATAATATTTATGTCCGACAACGGAGGACAGGCCGTCGCGCCGAGACAGGGAAGGCTCAACAGAGACCAGAATTTTCCTGCTCGCGGAGGCAAAGGCTCGGCTTATATGGGGGGCGTTCATGAACCGATGCTGGTTTACTGGCCCGGTGTTACAGAAGGCGGAACTACAAACGACAACCGTGTAATAATAGAAGACTTTTTCCCTACTATTCTCGAAATGGCGGGAATTGATGTAAATGATATAGAAACTGTTCAGAAAATAGACGGCATAAGTTTCGTTGATGCGATTAAAAATCCGGAACAGACGAAAGAGCGTTCTATTGTATGGCATTTTCCCAACCGCTGGGGTGAGAGTCAGGACAAAAACGAAGGATACGGTTCATACTCCGCCATACTTAAAGGGAATTATCACATGATATATTTCTGGGAGACGCAGGAACGCAGGCTCTACGACATAAGCAATGACATAGGTGAGCAAAACAATATAGCCGACAATAATCCCGCCATAGTGGAGGAGCTCTCGCAAGAACTTACCGATTATCTTATAGGTTGCAAAGCTCAACGTCCGACATTAAACGGCGAAAATATACCATGGCCGATAGATGCTGTATATAACGGGAAATTGTAAAAAAGATTCGCATTGTGCCGTAAATGAAAAAGACAACCCCGTAAGTCTTGTGCGGACTTACGGGGTTGTTTTATATTGCGGTATTATTTATCAACCGCCTTACTTTTAATGTTCCGTTTTAAAGGCGAAACTAATCATTCATTGAAATCAGCAGTTCTTCATTGGAACGGGTTTTTTCCATTCTGTCCTTTATAAACTCCATGGCTTCTATCGAATTCATATCGGACAGGTATTTCCGCAATACCCACATGCGATTGAGGGTATCTTTGCTCAAAAGCAGGTCGTCGCGACGCGTACTCGATGCGACTATATCCACTGCCGGGAATATCCGCTTGTTGGAGAGTTTGCGGTCGAGCTGCAACTCCATGTTTCCTGTTCCTTTAAACTCTTCGAATATTACATCGTCCATCTTCGAGCCTGTCTCGGTAAGCGCGGTTGCTATTATTGTAAGACTTCCGCCGTTTTCAATGTTTCGGGCTGCTCCGAAAAAGCGTTTCGGTTTATGAAGGGCGTTTGCATCGACGCCTCCCGACAACACTTTGCCCGATGCCGGCGATACGGTATTGTATGCACGGGCAAGCCGGGTTATGGAATCGAGCAAAATAACCACATCGTGTCCGCACTCGACAAGTCTCTTGGCTTTTTCCAATACGATGCTTGCTACTTTTACGTGGCGTTCGGCCGGTTCGTCGAATGTCGAAGATACGACTTCGGCCTTTACGCTGCGCGCCATATCGGTTACTTCTTCCGGGCGTTCGTCTATAAGGAGTATTATCATATAGACTTCGGGATGATTTGCCGATATTGCATTTGCTATATCTTTCAAGAGCATCGTTTTACCGGTCTTGGGCTGGGCGACTATCAATCCGCGCTGTCCTTTTCCTATAGGGGAGAACATGTCCACCACTCTGGCCGATATATCGTCTCCGCGCCCGCCGGTGAGATTGAATTTTTCATCGGGGAACAACGGTGTTAGATGATCGAATGGAATACGGTCTCTTACGAACTCGGGGGTTCGACCGTTTATCTTATCTACTTTTACGAGCGGGAAGTATTTTTCACCCTCTTTTGGGGGGCGTATCGGGCCTTCAACCACATCTCCGGTTTTTAGTCCGAAGAGTTTTATCTGCGATTGTGAAACGTATATGTCGTCGGGGGAAGAGAGATAGTTATAATCGGATGAACGGAGAAAGCCGTATCCGTCGGGCATCATTTCAAGAACTCCGGAACCAATCAGAAGGTCGTCGAAATCGTACGTCTTTTCGGGTTTTGCGATTGTCTCTTCGGGCTGTACAGCCGGCTGCTGCGTCTGCGGCATCTCGACTTGCTCTACCCTTCTGCGTTTCAGCGGTGCTGTTCCTTGCGGCGTCTGTTGTATCGGGTTTTGTTGTTGCGCAGGCTTGGTGCGAGGTACAAACCGCTGTCTTTCGCTATGGGGGAAGAATGTTTGAAGATTCAACGACTGCCTTTGCTGCATGTAGGCTTTTTGTTCGTCGGTCTCTTCGGTTGCCGTTCTATCATCTGCTGCGGGTATTGCATCGGATGAAGCGGCATTGTCGGTCATGCGGTTGCTTTTTTCATCGGAGGGTTTTATCCGGTCGGCTTCTCCGCTCTCGACAATTCGCTGAATCTCCGTCTTCATTCGAGCAGACATCTTGTCGTCGCCCATAATCTCCGAAAGCGGAATCTCAACATCGTTCTTCAGAGCCGGATGTGAAAAGCGTACTGATTTTACCCTTGTCTTTATTCCGGTCTTGTCCGACTCGTCCGTTGCCAGTAAGGTGGTGGCGGAAAACTCTTTCTGTTCCGATTCCGAAAGCCGAACGGATTCCTGCTCCGATACTGCCGAATCTTCTTTTTTCGCTTTCGTCTTTCTTCCTACCATTTTGCGCTGCTGGACGTTGTGTAGAGTGGGTCGGCGTGTTTCTTGCGATACTGTTTCGGGTGAATCATCGGCCGTCTTTACATCGTTTTTTTCAGACTTTTCTTTTGTCTTTCGTTCGGGAGTTTTTTTCGATGCGGCATTTACCGCCTGCTGGTCCAATATTCTATAAACCAAATCGTCTTTGGACATTCCTGACTGATTCTCTATTCCCATATCTACAGCCAATGCCTGCAACTCTTCGGGAGTTTTGTCTCTTAATTCTAAAATGTTGTACATGAAATTTTTAATAAAATAAATAGCACAAACTCTGCTCTGACATTATATCTTGATGCAACAACCGCACGGGTGCTTATCTGATAATATAAAAGGATTTTGGATTTTTCGGCACGACCTATATTCAGGCCTTTCGAGCAGAATTATTTCGGCTGCAAAGGTAAATAATATTTTTTTATATTGCAACAACTGATCCTGTCATTTTGTTTGTTTTTTACAACAAGTCTTTCAGTTTTAAAATCCACACATTTTAAAAAACATGTCCGGCATCATTTGTACGCACCGAATGGACAATCGAACGTCTCAATCATAAATTGTGCTCCGAATATATGGTCTATATGCAAATGTGTCGCGAGGAGTTGTTCGATATGCCAGTCTTTGGTACAGGCGAGATGCTTTATTTTTTCACATTCGCTGCGGGAATAACATCCGGAGTCAATCACAACCGTACTGCCGCTCGTTTCATCGGTAAGGAAATAGCAGTTGGTTTGATACGGGTTGAATATTTATGTATGTAACTGCATATGCGGGACAAGATATGTTGTACTTAACAAAATTGTCTGTCGGCAATCCGCTTCATTTGCTTTTTGACAAATGTCTTATGCTTCTTAGGTTCGAGGGTGAAAACATCATCGGGCTATCTCTATCTACATATTATATATGTGTTTCGCCCTTGGAACTTTTTATAGGCCTTAATGATGTATGCAATAGGTTATTGCTTGTATCAGTCATGTATCTTTTATCGAGAATTTGACTATACGTGTCGTATCAGGCGTAATTTTGTATTTATCGCTTTGCCTCTCCCCCACTATCCATACTATCTCTCCTCCTGCCGTCAGTAACAACGCCGACTCTTTTTGCAATACCGAAAATTTACGGTTGTTGAAATAGTCGCTCAACTTCTGCTGTCCTTTCATTCCGAAAGGAACAAACCTGTCTCCCTCGCACCAGTGCCTCAATGCCAGCGGTTGTGGTAAAAGAGCCGCATCGAAACAGGCGGTCTTTTTTGATTTCGGTATCTCGAATTCTGACGGCGTGTCCACATATTCCATATGCAGCACTTCGGACAGAGGGACGGTTTTATCTTTTTCTGCGGTCTGCTCCGCAGATGATACAACGGGAGAGACTATGAAATATTTTCTGTCGCGGACAAGACGGTGTGTAGGAGAATAGTATTTTAGTCCCGATGCCCCGCCTATTCCCGACAAGATGTCGTCTGTTTGGGAAGACAAGAAACCATACGGTTTCAGTATTTCATACAACAAGGTTCTTGCGGCCGGCCATGCCTTAAGGGTTTCGAGCGATATGAAAACGTTCCCGGCCTCTACGTGAACAATCTCGGATATTGCATGCCTAACGGCATATCTGTACAGAACTTCGGCTTCTCTCAAATTTTCGGCGGTACGTTCGAACGCTCCGCCAACCGAGGGGTTTATCTCCTGCATAAGGGGGAGTATCCTGTTCCGTATCTTATTGCGGACATATACTGTGTCGGCATTGGTGCTGTCGGTTACATAACCGAATCCCGACATGGCGAGATAGCTCAATATGTCGGCTCGCGATATTCCGAGCAAAGGGCGTATAACGTATCCGTTTACGGGAGCTATTCCGGTTAATCCGGAAATACCTGTCCCGCGTATAAGGTTTATCATCATCGTTTCGACCGAGTCGTCCCGGTGATGAGCTACCGCAATATAGGAACAACCGTTGGCGGTTCTCTCTTTTTCAAACCAGTCGTACCGCAACTCCCTACATGCCATCTCTATCGACACTTTGTTGCGCGATGCATATCCGAGCGTGTCGAACTTTACCGATACGAACGGTATTCCTATTTTTTCGGCCGTGCTTCTTGCAAATTCCGTATCTCTGTCGGCTTCTTCACCTCGCAAAGAGAAGTTGCAATTCGCAGCACAGACCGAGTATCCGAGTTTGTGCAAGATTAGCGTAAGAGCTACCGAATCGGCTCCGCCGCTCAATCCGACAAGTATATTGTCGCCTGCTTGCAGAGGGATATTCTTAGCTATATATTCCGCCACGATTCTTTCTGTTTCTGCAGCTCCGCCTTTCATTTATACCGACTTTTGTTTTTTGCGAAAGTAATAATTTCCAAAACAACTATAAAATATTTGGGTACATCCGACTGTAAAAACGGTTATAATTATTAATTTTGCGCACAAATTCAAAACAGAGTTATGTTAGATATTATAAAACGGCTTAAGGAAGAAATAGGGGCTTTGACAGCTTCCGACCTTAATGAACTGGAATCGCTACGAATAAAATATCTTAGCAAGAAAGGCGAGATAACATCGTTGTTCAACGAATTCAGGAATGTACCGGCGGAACAAAAACGCGAAGTCGGAAAACTTCTGAACGAACTTAAGGATGAAGCTCTGCAAAAAATAAATTCGCTTAAAGAACGCATATCCGACAACAAACAAACGGATACGGAAATAGACTTGACCCGTTCGGCTTACCCTGTAAAACTCGGGACACGCCACCCCATATCGATAGTAAAAAACGAAATCTGCGATATTTTCGGCAAACTCGGTTTCTCTATTGCCGAAGGCCCTGAGATAGAGGACGACTGGCATGTTTTCTCTTCGCTCAACTTCCCCGAAGACCATCCGGCAAGAGACATGCAGGATACCTTCTTCATTCAGCGTTCGCCGGACGTTTTGCTGCGTACTCATACGTCGTCGGTACAGACTCGCGTTATGGGAAAGACCCAACCGCCGATAAGGATAATATGCCCCGGTCGGGTTTACAGAAACGAAGCCATCTCAGCCCGTGCACACTGTTTCTTCCATCAGGTAGAGGCTCTTTACGTGGACAAGAACGTAACTTTTGCCGACCTTAAACAGGCTCTGCTTTTCTTTGCAAAAGAGATGTTCGGAGCAAATACCAAAATAAGGCTGCGCCCGTCGTACTTCCCGTTTACAGAACCGTCGGCCGAAATGGACATATCGTGTAATCTGTGCGGTGGCAAAGGGTGTTCATTCTGCAAAGGAACAGGCTGGGTAGAGATTCTCGGATGCGGAATGGTAGATCCCAATGTTCTGGAAGCCTGCGGCATCGACAGCAAAGTATATACGGGATACGCACTCGGTATGGGTATAGAACGCGTAACAAACTTAAAATATCAAGTAAAGGATTTACGCATGTTCTCCGAAAACGACAAGCGTTTTCTGGAGGAATTCGAAGCCGCGCTTTAAATATCCTTACATATATATAAAGGTGTGCCGAACCCGATTGTCGGCGCACCTCTTTTTTTAAATAACAAAAAGCCCCATAACAGGCGTGTAGGAGAAGCAAATACCCCTATGGCAAGTACATGTTTCCTTTCCGACGTCAAAATCGGGATAATGCAATTACAATAGCGAACCCGTAAATTTTAATTAAAATGAAAACACAGGAACGATACGACAAGATAATAGACTGGTTCAGCAACAATATGCCGGTTGCCGAAACCGAGCTACATTATGAGACTACTTTTCAACTGCTTATAGCAGTTATACTCTCGGCTCAGTGTACCGACAAACGGGTCAATATGATTACTCCGAAACTGTTCGAAGCATATCCAGAACCCGAGACATTGGCCGCAGCATCGCCCGAAGCCGTATTCGAATACATAAAAAGCGTATCCTACCCCAACAACAAGGCCAAACATCTTGTCGGCATGGCAAAAATGCTGATTGAAGAATTTAACGGAGAAGTACCGTCGGACATAAACTTGTTGCAGAAACTGCCGGGAGTAGGCAGAAAAACCGCCAATGTAATAGCTGCCGTAGCCTACAACAAAGAAGCCATGCCTGTCGATACGCATGTATTCAGAGTTTCGAACAGAATAGGTCTGACAAACAATTCTAAAACACCGTTAGAAACCGAAAAAGTATTGGTAAAACATATACCCGGACCGTTGCTGCCTATTGCGCACCACTGGCTTATACTGCACGGCAGGTATGTCTGCCGCGCGCGCAAGCCGGACTGCCTTAACTGCGGAATAAGCGCATGGTGCAAATATTATGAAAGAGCAAGCAAACAACGTTGAACTTTCGATAACCACCCAGCCATTTCGGGCAATAACGTGATGAACTATTTAAAACAGTTCGGCCACATCAGCCACCGTACCGTTTACAAAACCAACAAGTTCCTTAGGAGAAAGTTTCAATTGGATTCCGCGCACACCGGCGCTAACATATATGTAATCAAAATCGAGACAAGTTGAATGAAAATAAGTCGGATAATGTTTTTTCATCCCTATCGGCGAGCAACCTCCGCGTATATATCCCGTTAGCGGCAAAAGTTCTTTAACAGCAATCATCTCTGCGCTCTTATTCGATGAAATCTTAGCCGCAGCTTTCAAATTGACCTCCATATTTCCGGGTATTACACACACGAACAATCCCGTCTTGTCGCCCCGCAATACAAGCGTCTTAAACACCCGGTTTATATCCTCATCCAATTGAGCCGCGATATGCTGCGCAGACAAATCAGATTCATCCACCACATACGGAATCAGTTCATATTTTATACCCGCCTTATCAAGAAGGCGCGCCACATTCGTTTTATTTATTTTCATTTCGAGCCAATATATTCACTCCTTACGTTTGATTTACAAAGATAGTGAAAGGCGAGAGCAGAGACAAACGAAAACGGAGTTTTCAAGTTTGGATATGCCGAGCCGCAGCCTATCTTCGACGGCAGTCAAAGTAGCCAAAGGCGAGAGCAGAGACAAACGAAAACGAAGTTTTCAAGTTTGGATATGCCGAGCCGCAGCCAATCCTCACTGGCTATTAAAAGCAAATTAACGGGCATCTATGTATAAACAATGTCGGATGCCGACAACGTCATACACCCTTTTACATCGGCATTTTTGTTCAATTCATATATCACAACAGGCTCATTGAACAATGTTTCCACATCCGATTTTTTTCCTGCCGAGATGGATTCCATATACGAAATTATCGTTGCAATAGGTTTTTTGTGCAACACGAGCAACACATTGCTCCCATTCCTTATATACGAAGATATTATCGATTTATAATATGCCAGAATTCTGTCTGACAAGTTTTCGAGAGATTCCGATAATGGCAGGCATTTCTTTGATACTCCGAAATAACGCATATCAAAAACCGGATTACGAAAATCATACTCCGGCAAGACGGGTGGCGCGGATGCAGTATTTTCTTCCAATTCCTTAAAACGAGCTTTTCCGTATTTCCTCTCGGCTTCACTTCTTGCAAGACCTTCAAAAATTCCGAAATGCCTGTCATTAAGTTGCCATGCTTTTATCTGCGGAATCCACGGACAATATTTCTCCTGAATATAAAATGCCGACTCTAAATCGCTGCGCAAATACGATGTAAAAACAATATCGTAATTCACACCCGACGAATTTAAAATTTCGGCATATTTTCGAACTTCTTCAACACCCGATATTGTCAGCCCTGAATCACACCACCCTGCTATTTTTTTCTGACGGTCTAATAAACTTTCCCCGGACTTTACAAGAATCAAACGCATAACCGACAAATCGCAATATTACGTAACAGTGTAGGAAGAATCACATTTAATATATTTATATAAACAAATTTGCACGTAGAATGTTCATTATGTAACTTTTTTTTGTAAGAAAACCGTTAAATTCAGAATTAAACCGGAAACTTTTTAACCATTATTATTATAATAATCAATTAAAATAAAATAAGTGGCCTTCAATTAAGGTATATGTGGTAAATAATTCTTAACTTTGCGATAGGTTGTGGCGGTTTAGGATTAAGCACAAATATATTGGTTATTTGTAGTCCTACCGCTATATATGGCTATTCAACAGAACACTAAGCTCTTTTAAAACAGATAAGACGGGCTATGGACAACAGTTGCAAAATAATGATAACAGGGGGATATGGATTTGTGGGAACCAATTTGGCAACTTATCTTAAACAGGACAAAGACATAACCCTTACTGCATTGGATATAAAAGAGGGTAATGCGCCGTATGACCGCTATGTTTCTTGGGATAATCTCGACAATGAAGAGCTCGATTCATACGATGCGATTATCCATCTTGCCGGTATGGCTCACGATACCCGCGGCAACGCTGTCGATAAGGAGCTGTATTTCAAAGTCAATACCGGACTTACTCAACGGATATTCGACAAGTATTTGAAATCGAAAACAAAGATTTTCATATTCTTCAGCAGCGTCAAGGCTGTAGCTGATACCGTTGAAGGAGAGTTTCTTACCGAAGATGCCGTACCATACCCTAAAACGCCTTACGGTGAATCGAAATTGCGTGCCGAAGAGTATATAAACTCAAAGGAAAAAGATATTGACGAATCGAAAAAGGTGTATATACTCCGCCCGGCAATGATACATGGCCCGGGAAACAAAGGGAATCTTAATCTGTTATACAAGACAGTCTCAAAACGGATACCTTGGCCTTTGGGAAAATTCGACAACCTGCGTTCGTTCACAAGCATTGAGAACGTATGCTATACGGTTAAAAACATGATAAGGGGCAAAATTCCGCAAGGGACATATCAGATTGCCGATGACACGCCGTTATCGACAAACGAACTGATAAGGCTGATTGCCGAGTCGCAGAACCGCAAGCCGCAGATTATTAACATGCCGCAAGCCTTAATACGCTGCATGGCCAAAGCCGGAGATGTGCTGAAACTGCCGCTTAACAGTGAAAGGTTGAAAAAACTTACGGAATCGTATATTGTTTCCAACTTAAAATTAAAAGGTGCTCTCGGCATCGATACAATGCCTGTGTCTTCTACCGAGGGCATGATAAGGACACTGAACAGTTTTAAAAACAAAAAATTAACGAATACCGCCTTATGAGCCAGATTCTTGCAGTAATATCGATTCCCGTTCTGCTGCTTGTAGAGCTGGCGTATTTCAAGATAGCCGACAAATACAATATAATCGACAGACCCAACGAACGCAGTTCGCATAAATCCGTAACATTGCGCGGTGGAGGAATAATATTCTATTTTTCGGCACTGTACTATTTCGTCCTTAGCGGATTCGAACAGTATTGGTTTATGGCGGGACTGACGCTTATAACAATAGTAAGTTTCGCCGACGACATATCGTCCTTAAGTTCGGGAAAACGGATGATATTGCAATTTATATCCATGATGCTGATGTTTGTCCAACTCGGCATTTTCAGCGGGGAATATCCCGTATGGTTCGCGTTGGCGGCACTGGTGGTTTGCGCCGGGGTTATAAACGCATATAACTTCATGGACGGCATAAACGGTATTACCGGAGCATATTCGCTTGCCGCTTTCCTGTCGCTGCTGTATATCGACTATTTTCAGATACGTTTCATCGACCCGCAATTCATATATGTCGTAATTGCCGGATTGCTGGTATTCTCATTCTTCAACTTCAGGAAAAAAGCAAAATGCTTTGCCGGCGACGTAGGTTCGGTCAGCATAGCATTCATACTGCTTTTCATGCTTGGCAAACTGATTGTAGCAACAGGGAACTTAAGTTACATAATAGTTTTATTGCTGTACGGAGTAGATACGATTCTTACCATAATACACAGGATTATGCTTAAGGAGAACATTTTCGAAGCTCACCGCAAACATGCATACCAGATTATGGCTAACGAACTGAAAATGCCACACCTCGTAGTTTCATCCCTGTATTTCACAATACAAGCATTGTTCATGGTCGGATATTTCCTGCTTTTCGAATATTGCTACTGGTATCTGGCCGGCTCAATCGTATTGCTGAGTATCCTCTATATAATATTTATGAGAGCATATTTCGGGCTGCACATGAATGCAGCAGGGCAAATTAACAAAAAGTAAATATCCATGAAAAACAACAAATCGGGAAATACACATACTGACAAAAATCCTAATATATCGGACAAAATATTTTCTCCGTTTAAAAGGTTTTTTTGTAACAAATCGAAATCGAAGCATATCCGAAACATGCGTATAAAAAGACATCTGTTTAAACTCGGAAACAGATATACCCCGCGATACCTTGTATTTGCAACGGATATAACAATTGTCGCCATTTCGTCTTTTATACTGGATTTGATGAGGGGTACTCTTCTCCGTATGCCGAGCTACTATCTTATGGACGGATTTATGGAAAGGTTCGTCTCTACGATAGTGGTATTCGCCGCGTCGTTCTTCATATTCAGGACATACAGGGGTATTGTACGATATTCCGGCACAAGAGATGCCCTGCGCCTTTTCGTCTCCGTAATCACTGCAATATTTACACTGTACATAGTTTCAGAAATCACACGACACGTAACAGGAGAACCGATATTCGACTCGTTCCTGATGCAGGTTATCTTGGGCATGCTGGTCATGCTGAATCTTGCAGTAATGAGATTCGGCATAAAATATCTGTACAACGAAAAGATTGCCGAAAACATAAAAGACAGAACCCGGGTTATGGTTCTGGGTACTAATCCGGAATCGGCAATACTGGCAAAGAAACTGCGCGACGAAGAACAAAGCAAATATGTTCCCGTAGCCTTGCTTCAGATTGACAACGACAAGTCTGCGGCTTTCGAGATAGACGGTATCCCGATGGTTAAATATGACCCCGAGAAAGTCGTGGAGATATTTGCCAAATACCGGTGCGATACGATGATTTTCGAACAGACGCACATAAAGGCTCTCAAAAACGGGGGTATCGACCCGTTCCTGTATGCCAATATAAAAGTGATGCAGTTTTACGAAAACTCCATCGAACACCGCAAAGGTGATAAAAGCATCTCCGTATCTTCCAATATCCAGAACCTGCAGATAGAGGATTTGCTTGAACGCGACGAGATAAAGCTGGACAATACTCAAATAAGGGAGTACATAGAGGGGAAATGCGTAATGGTAACAGGAGCCGCAGGCTCGATAGGGAGTGAGATAGTAAGGCAGTTGAGCAGGCTCAACGCAAGACAGATTATTCTGTTCGACAATGCCGAAACACCAATGCACAACTTATACCTCGAGACAAAGAAAAACGGATACAAAGACAAAGTAGTATTGTTCATCGGCGATATAAGAAATAAAATCCGTCTTGAAGAAGCGTTTATAAAATACTCCCCGCAAGTGGTATTCCATGCAGCGGCATACAAACATGTACCTATGATGGAACTGCATCCGGGAGAATCGGTTCGCACCAACGTAGGAGGGTCGAAAAATCTTGCGGACATGTCGCTGAAATACAACGTTGAAAAATTCGTAATGATTTCGACCGACAAAGCCGTAAATCCGACAAACGTCATGGGGGCGTCGAAACGTCTGGCCGAAATATATGTACAGTCGTTGGCATTAAAAATAAAGAAGGAAAATTCCTCTTCCACACAGTTCATGACCACACGTTTCGGGAATGTATTGGGCAGCAACGGTTCGGTAGTCCCGCTTTTCAAAGAACAGATAACCGAAGGAGGTCCCATTACTATTACCGACAAGAGAATAGTACGTTACTTCATGACAATCCCCGAAGCGTGCGAGTTGGTTCTCGAAGCCGGATGCATAGGTAAAGGCGGCGAAATATTCGTATTCGACATGGGACACCCCGTGAAAATATACGAAATGGCTAAACGAATGATAATGTTGTCGGGGCTAAAACCGTATATCGACATAGATATTGTGGAAACAGGTTTGAGACATGGGGAGAAACTGTATGAAGAAGTTCTCAACGATAAAGAATCGACAACAGCCACCATACATGAGAAGATAATGGTGGGTAAAGTACGTGAATACGATTACAACGATGTATCCCCGTTAATCGACAACCTGCTGAACATAGCGGAACATGGCGATTCGATGCAGATTGTAAAAAAAATGAAAGAGATTGTACCGGAGTACATAAGCCAGAACTCCGTATTCGAACAACTGGATAAGAAATAAACAAAAAAATAAAATAACGCCGGTATGAAGCCGATAGAAAACATACAACAGGAGAACAAACATCTTGTCATAATGGCAGGAGGCATAGGCAGCCGTTTCTGGCCTTTGAGCACTCCTGAAAAGCCAAAGCAGTTCATTGACATTCTCGGCTGCGGAAAAACGCTGCTGCAGCAAACGGCTGAAAGGTTTTCAAGACTGGTCCCGACAAAGAACATTTGGGTCGTTACATCCGAAAAATACAGGAATATAATATACGAACAGCTACCGGACGTTCCACGCGAAAACATATTGCTGGAGCCATGCATGCGTAACACGGCACCCTGCATTGCATACGTAGGGTGGAAAATAAAATCGGTTTCGCCCGATGCCGAGATAATAGTAACTCCCTCCGACCATCTGGTAAAAGATACCGATACTTTCGTAGAAACGCTCTCTACGGCACTCGCCTTCATAGAGAAGAACAATGCAATAGTAACCGTTGGCATCTCGCCGACATCGCCGCATACCGAATACGGGTATATTGCAGCCGACAACAGCGACACCACGGTAAAAAGAGTCTTGTCTTTTAAGGAAAAACCGAACTTGGAAAAGGCAAAAGAGTATCTGGCGGCAGGCAACTATTACTGGAACTCCGGGATGTTCCTGTGGAACCTCCCCACATTAATAGAGTCGTTTCAAAAACATGCGCCCGAGATAGCGGAGATATTCGATACTTTAAGCGTACATTTCGGCAAACCGTGCGAAAAAGAAGAAACGGCCAAAGGATACGAATCCGCCCCGAAAATATCGGTCGATTACGCCATTATGGAGAAAGCCGACAACATATTCGTAATACCAGCAGACTTCGGGTGGTCGGATCTCGGTTCATGGGGTTCGTTAAGGGAGAATATTCCGCACGACGAAAACGACAACTCGTATGTGGGAGACGCAACATTTATAAACTCGCACAACTGCATCGCATATATCTGCAAAGGACATTCCGCAATAATAGAGAATGAAGATAACGCCACGGTAATAGACAATGGCGAGATTCTTTTGATATACGATTCGGAAGGGAATCTGAAAGAAAAAAGAGAAATTGAGGAACAGCAGAAAAAGTCCTGACGGAAAAGGAGACTCCGGATACAGACAAGGCAAATGGCGGTATATAAGACACTCTCAAAAGTCATAAATCGGGTAAACTGTTTTTACTGTAAATAGAGCGAATAATAACAGAAGGAATATAAAAAATGAAGAAAAAGGTTTTTGTATCGGGATGCTATGACATGCTGCACAGCGGACACGTGGCATTTTTTGAAGAAGCTGCAAAATACGGAGACTTGTATGTAGGCATAGGCTCGGATAAGACCATATACGACCTGAAAGCCCGCAAGACCGTAAATCCAGAAAAAGAACGTCTGTATATGGTAAAGGCCCTAAAAAGCGTAAAAGACGCATGGATAAACAGCGGCTCCGGGATACTCGATTTTGAGAATGAATTGAAAGCTCTCAAACCCGATATATTCTTTGTAAACAGCGACGGAGATTCTCCTGCAAAGGCAAAACTTTGCAAAGAACTCGGCATAGAATACAAAGTCAGCGAAAGGATTCCGCACGGCGATTTGCCGGCTCGCTCCACTACGGCATTAAGGAAAGAGTGCAAAATACCGTTTAGAATAGACCTCGCCGGCGGATGGCTGGATCAACCGTATGTAAGCAAATATGCAGCGGGAGCCGTCCTTACAGTGTCGATAGAGCCGGACTACGATTTCAACGACCGCAGCGGGATGTCCACAAGCTCGAGGAAAAAAGCCATCGAACTGTGGCAAACCGATATTCCCGACGGAGACAAAGAGAAACTTGCCAAAACCCTCTTTTGCTATGAAAATCCCCCGGGAGTAAAATATGTAAGCGGCTCGCAGGACTCCATAGGGATTGTAATGCCCGGTCTTAACAGGCTCGACTATAACGGCGATTACTGGCCTGAAAAGATAAGCAGCATCTGCGACGAAAAAATATTGTCGTGGATAGAACAGCATATATGTCTTGTGCAACTCTATCCGAGACACGAGGACTACGACGTATTTGAAAACACGGATATAAACGAAACAAATGCATCGGCATTAAGCCTTGCCGCCGACAATTGCTGGAAAAATATAATAGACGAAAACATCGACGGTTTCGGGAAAAGCGTAACGGAGAGCTTCGAGGCTCAGATAAAAATGATTCCGAACATGGTATCTCCCGACATAATGGAACAGATAGAGAAATACCGGAACAATCCCGACGTAAAAGGGTGGAAACTGAGCGGTGCGGGTGGCGGAGGCTACCTTATACTCGTATGCGACACTCCTCTTGAGGGTGCACTTAGAATAAGAATAAGGCGTCCTTGAAAAGTGCGGTATCCGATACGCGCCGATATCTGTTCGGCAAACAGATAACGAATTGACAATTAAAAAAGGCGGCGCGCTTCACTATTTGAAAACGTGCCGCCTTTTTTGCACAAATGTACGAAGCTGTTTTATCTACGCTTCTTTCACGGCTTCCGCTACCGATATTGCAAGTGCCTTGCATGCAGCTTTTATATCGACTCCCGTTCCGCCCTGTTTCATTTCTACCGGGGTTCCTGTTACTCCCCACTTCATATGTTCGGCAAATGACGTAAGGCGTTTTACCGCTACGCCTGCCCACGAGAACGAGCCAAAACACCCGAATACTCTTCCTTTTACTCCGCGCAGCGTTATCTGCGAAAGTAAAGCCTCCACTTTGGGGAATATGTCGCCGCTATATGTAGGCGCACCTATTATCAGCCCCTTGTATTTGAATATGTCGCGCAATATATACGACATGTCGCTTTTCGAAACGTCATGAAGTACTACATCTTTTATACCGGCATCGGTTAATGCTTCGGCTATGGTTTTCGCCATCCCTGCCGTATGTCCGTACATGCTTCCGTAAACGACTACGACTCCGCTGTTCCCTTCATAACGAGCCATGTGGGAATATACATTTACAACCTCGGATATATGCTTTTTCCATACAGGTCCGTGTGTGGAGCAGATATATTCTATCGGAAGGCATCCGAGTTTCGCAATGGCTTTTTCGACCGGCATGCCGTACTTGCCGACTATATTGGAATAGTACCGGTACATCTCGTCCCAATACTGCGACACGTCTATCTCTTCATCTACCACTTTGCCGTTCAATGCTCCGAACGTTCCGAATGCGTCGCCCGAAAACAAGACTTTCTTTTCGGGTAAATATGTCATCTGCGTCTCCGGCCAGTGTACCATGGGGGTCAAATGGAACGTAAGGGTATTTTCCCCTATCGACAACGATTCGCCGTCTTTTACCTCCACAACGTTATCGGTAACGGCATAAAAGCCGTTCAGCATTGCCAGCGTCTTTGCATTTCCGATAATTTTCACATCCGGATAACGACGTTTCAACTCGATTATGGAGGATGAATGGTCGGGTTCCATGTGGTTTATAACCAGATAATCGACCGGCGATTCACCGAGCACCTCCTTAACCTTGCAAAAGAACTCTTCGCCGTATGTATGCTCAACGGTATCTATAAGTACATTTTTATTGTCCTTTATTATGTAGGAATTATAACTTACTCCGAAGGGAAGAGGCCACAAATTCTCGAACAACTCGGTTTGCCTGTCATCCACCCCCACATAAAATATCCCTTTTACTATTTCGTTTGCCATATCAAATACTGTTCTAATCTATATAACGTTTAACAATCTCGCTGTATGATTCTATTCTTCTGTCCCGCAAAAACGGCCACCACCTTCTGACATTCTCTGTTCTTTTACGGTCGATGTCTATTACCGACGAAACTTCCTTGTCCGACTCCGCCCTCCACAGAATTTCACCTTGAGGCCCGGCAACGAAACTGTTGCCCCAGAAAGTTATGCCGCGAGTCTGTCCCGACGGGTCGGGTTCGTGCCCTACCCTGTTTACGGCTATTACGGGCAAACCGTTTGCAACAGCATGTCCGCGCTGTACGGTCATCCATGCATTCAGCTGCCGTTCTTTCTCTTCATCAGCATCGCTGCTCTCCCACCCTATAGCCGTGGGATATATCAGCAGTTCGGCTCCTTTCATCGCCATAATACGTGCGGCTTCGGGATACCACTGATCCCAACAGACCATAACGCCGAGACGCCCTACCGAGGTGCTTATCGGCTCAAACCCTATATCTCCGGGGGTAAAATAGAACTTCTCGTAATATGCCGGGTCATCGGGTATATGCATTTTCCTGTACTTCCCGGCTATCGAGCCGTCTTTCTCGAACACTACTGCCGTGTTATGGTATAAACCGGCTGCGCGCTTTTCGAACAACGATGTTACTATTACCGCCCCGCACTCGAGCGCAAGCGATGAATAAAACTGCGTCGCTTCTCCGGGAAAAGGCTCGGCCAAGTCGAACATGGCGGTATTCTCCGTCTGACAGAAATAGAGCGAATCGTGCAACTCCTGCAGCACTATCAACTCCGCCCCTTTCGCGACACATGCCAAAACGCTGTTTCGCAACTTCCTGCGGTTTGCCTGCTTTTCCGCAACACACGATTGCTGCACTATACCTACTTTAAGTATCTCTCCCATATTGTTTACTTTAGCTATGCACGGTTTCCATAAACCGAAGAGAAATAATCTCTTTCCTCTTTATCAGGTTTGCAAATATAACAAAAACGCCCGGAAAGGGAGGTTAATCGGGTCATTAAATTAAACGTCGGGGGAGCATTTATGTTTTAGATATGATTTACATATAACTTTCAATTGAAATATTACAGGTCTTTACATGACATCATATTTTATTATTCGGCATTTTAATCTTACTTTTGTTTCGATATATTATGAAAATAAAGAACCTGAAAAAACCTTTTACAATACGACTTGTAATTGCCGCCGCAGTTACAGCCGCAGTTTTGGCTGCTTTCGCAATATACGCATATATTGTATTGAACAAGCCGATTGGCGGCGAATCTCATCTACTGTATATAAACGAGATGACGACCAGACAGAGTTTATATGATGAACTTGCTCCTGTATATGGCACAAGAAATGCAAAGCTCGTCGATACGATGCTGAAGGTAAGGAGGAGGCGACCTGACAGATACCCCGGGTGCTACATCCTCACGGCGGACATGACCCCGCTGCAGCTCTTCCGCCTGCTGACAATGGGAGACGACAGCACGGTAAACTATACGTTCAACAATATCCGCACCAAACAGGAACTTGCCGAAACCACGTCGAAATATTTGAATCTTCCTGCCGATACCGTCCTTGCAATGCTTAACGATACGGTTTTATGCAAATCGCTGGGCTTCGACACGGTAAGCATCGTTTCCATGTTCCTTCCGGATACATATCAGGTATATCGCTGTTCCGCACCTTACGCATTTATGAAAAGGATGAAACGCGAATACGGAAAGTTCTGGAACGACACGCGAAAGGCTCTTGCAAAAAATGCGGGGCTTACTCCTTACGAGGTAAGCATCTTGGCCTCTATTGTGGAGGAAGAGACAAAGATACCGGAAGAGATGAACCGCGTTGCAGGTCTTTACATAAACAGGCTAAATAAGGGCATGTTGCTTCAGGCCGACCCTACTGTAAAGTTCGCCGTCGGGGATTTTTCGCTTAAGAGGATATTGAACAAGCACCTCGAAACGGACTCGCCGTACAATACATATAAATATCCGGGGCTTCCTCCGGGGCCTATAAGGATTCCGTCGAAAACCGCACTGAACGCAGTTCTCAACTTTGAAAAAAACAACTATCTGTATATGTGCGCCAAAGAGGATTTTTCGGGCAGACACAATTTCGCCACCACGTTGAGCGAGCATAACAGGAATGCGAACAGATACAGAAACGCTCTTAACAGACTTAAAATTAAATAGAGATATGAGGACAGGTATTATCGT
Organism: Candidatus Caccoplasma merdipullorum; assembly: GCA_017694415.1. Classification (GTDB taxonomy): domain Bacteria; phylum Bacteroidota; class Bacteroidia; order Bacteroidales; family G3-4614; genus Caccoplasma_A; species Caccoplasma_A merdipullorum. Next base: position 51,091 of record JADIMW010000015.1, on the reverse strand, counting down.
TGCGATGGGAAAGGAGTTGAAACAGATGAAGGATTTGATTAAGAATCGGGAGATTGTTTCAACTGAAAGCGGCGATGAAATAATAACCGGAGAGGTGGGGAATAACGAAATAATTCTTACCAAATCGGGAATCGGCAAAGTATGTTCTGCAATAAAATGTATGGAAATAATAAACCGTTTCGCTCCCGATTGCATAATCAACACGGGGGTTGCCGGAGGATTGGGTAACGTGGCAAAGCCTTTGGACGTGGTTATAGGTACCGACACGACTTATCACGACGCATGGTGCGGCGAGGGGTCGCCGCGCGGGCAGATAAGCGGTTTCCCGACAGCCTTTCCATGCGATGCGCAACTTACGGAAAGGATTCTCGATATATGCAAAGGGATGTCGGAATACAGTATATACCCCGGCAGATTGTGCAGCGGCGACAGTTTTATTGCCGACAAGACGGATTATGAAAGGATTCAGAGGGAATTTCCGGATGCTGTTGCCGTAGATATGGAATCGACAGCAATAGCGCAGGTATGCTATATGAAAAAGACGAAATTCGCCTGCATGAAGATTATCAGCGATATTGCTGTCGGTGATAGTAAGGAAAATATCGCCCTGTATAACGATTTTTGGAATATTGCCCCCGAAATTTCATTCAACATAATAAAGTCGATAATCGAAAAACTTTAGTGAGATGGAGAAGATACCGAGTTTTACAATAGACCACAACAGGCTTTTGCGCGGGATATACGTTTCGAGGAAAGACCATATAGGGGATGTAACTCTTACCACATTCGATATACGGATGAAAGAGCCTAACCGTCAAGCCGTAATGTCGCAGGAGGCGTTGCATACGATTGAACACCTCGCTGCCACATACCTGCGGAATGATGCCGAATGGAAAGACAAAATCGTTTACTGGGGCCCTATGGGTTGCTGTACGGGGAATTACCTTATTTTGGCAGGGGATTATGAAAGCCGCGATATTGTGGAACTGATGAAAAGGACCTTCGAATTTATTCGCGATTATACAGGTATTGTTCCCGGTACTGAACCGAAAGATTGCGGCAATTATTCGTGCCACAGTCTGGATGGGGCAAAACGCGAAGCGGAAATATATCTTAACGAGGTGCTGAACGTAATTACAGAAGAGAATCTGTATTACCCTGCATAAACGAGGATAAGAGTAGAACGCAACATCGTACGGAAAAAGCTGTAAAGAGAATCCGTATGGAAAAATTTCCGTTATCCGACTAAAGTTGCAATACTTAAAAATAACGGCATAAAGCGAAGGCATTGGATGCACTTCGCTTTATTTGCGGGTATGTTTCCGTGCGAACATAAGCGAACGGCAAGCTATATCGTCGAGGTCGGTATCGGTGTAGCCGAGGAAACCGTGGTCGAGTCCCTCATACAAATACATCTCCGCATCAACTCCGCACATTTTCAGTTTGTCGTACATCTTCACCGAATGGGTGTAAGGGACAACCTTGTCGCCTGTTCCGTGTAATATAAGTGTCGGGACTTTAGCGGCTATCTCCATATTGTCGAGGGAATACTCCTTGCAGAAACGGCAGATGTTCTCTTTATCCGAAATATCGTATCCGGTAAGTGCTTCAAGCATGACACGCCTCCGCATATACCTCTCTCGGGCAAAAACCTTTACGGCCATTTCCGCAATATACGGAAGGTGCGGTTTCAATAACGACGGGATATTTACGGGTGCAAAGTTGTCTATGATATATGCCACCTTTCCGACTTCCGTGCCGACGGGGACTCCCGAAGCCTGAGTTTCGGAAGCCGAGTATGCCGCATACATCGCTATATGCGCTCCTGCCGATGAGCCCCAGATGCCGATATTGTCCTTGTCGAGATTGTATAGCGACGCGTTTTTACATATCCAGTTTATCATATTGCGGCAATCGACAATCTGTTCCCGCAACGTAGCGCCATATCCTGCAAGTCTGTAATCGGCCGACACTACTGCATAGCCCGCCTCGATGAAAACGCCGAGCAGTTTGTTTTTGTACCCTTTTGCTATTGTCGTTTTGTCGCCGCGTATCCAACTTCCGCCGTGCAGGAAAAGCAGAACCGGCACACGTGCGGATTCCGATATTGCAGGCGCGTATATATCGAGCGACACTGTTATATCGCCGTATGTTGCATACGGTATGTCTTTGTGCAATATCCCGCAAAATGTTTTGCCGCTTTTCTCCTGTACCATGTCGGAATCCGGTATTTATGTTTTACTTGCTACCTGTTCTGTTTAGTGAATGCCGCCGGTTTCAACACGCCTTTAGGATACTGCATGGTTATACAGTGCAACGACCCGTGTTGCTTTATAAGCGGCAAACAGTCGATTCCCACTATTTCATATCCGGGGAAGGCTTTTGACAGGGCGACTGCCGCATCACGGTCGTTCTCGGACTGCGAATATGTCGGGTACAGGACCGCTCCGTTCATTATCAAAAAATTGGCGTATGTTGCAGGCAATCTTTCGCCGTCGGCAAACACGGCATCTGCCATAGGGAGAGGTATCGTGCGGTACGGCTCTCCATGTATGTTGCGGGCTTTTAAAATCTCCTTTTCCATTTCGGCCAACTCTTCGTAATGCGTATCGGCCGCATCGCTGCACCTTACATAAAGGATTGTATTGTCGGGGGCAAAACGGGCAAGAGTATCGATATGCCCGTCGGTATCATCACCTTCGAGCCGGCCGTGTTCCAACCATATTATGTTTGAAACGCCGAACTTCTTTTTGAGGCGTGCTTCTATTTCTCCTCGGCTCAGCGCAGGATTGCGCTCTTGCGACATAAGGCATTCGGTTGTGGTCATCAGCGTAGAATCGCCGTCGCACTCTATCGAACCGCCTTCGAGTATGAAATCGTTGTTGTCCTCATACCCGGCATCTAAAACCCCTTCTGAAAAACAACGGCGGGTTACGGCATTGTCCAACGAATGTCGGAATTTGTTGCCCCAGCCGTTAAAGCCGAAATCGAGTATTACGTATTTCCGCGTATCGCCGTCATATACGGTTATGCCTCCGTGGTCGCGAGCCCATGTATCATCTGTCGGCGCTTCTACATAACGAATCCGTTCTTTACATGCCTTACCCTCCAACAATCTCTCCACGTCTTCGGGGTGCGGAGTTACGATAAGAAGTTTTTCACGGCGCGATATTTCAACTGCTATACGTACGTAACACTCTGTAACTTCATCGAGCATATAGTTCCAGTCGGTATCCTTATGCGGCCACGTTAATTGTATTCCGCTTTGTTCGGCCCATTCGGGAGGCAATATGTATCTTTTCATCCGCGTTGTCTGTTTCTTGTTTTATTCGGAAAGTTTGAGATTGCGAAGATAATCTGTTTGTCGTAACGACCGGGGCTGTTGCGTTATAAACAAACCGCTCAATACGAGGGTTATGAATATTCTTTTATGTGTCATACTGTATTTGCTGTTATTTACGGCCAATTTACTTAAAATCTCCAATACGCGCAATTTTTACAGTATGCTTTTCGGAAGAATAAAAAAGAGATGCATTTGTCGGATTTCATCCGATAATTGCATCTCGTTGTGCGTTGGTGGGTTTATTGCTGTTTTATCTCTGTAATGAGAAACTGATTCGCAGACCTCCTCCGGGGTTGTCGGATGCGCTTATTTCTCCGCCATGTCGAAGTACCGCATGCCGCACTATGGCAAGTCCCAGCCCCGAACCTCCGTCTTCGCGGGAACGTCCGCTGTTTTCGCCCCGGTAAAAGCGTTCGAATATCCTGTCGAGGTCCTTTGCCTTTACTCCTTGTCCGCTGTCGCATACCTCGAAATAGTAGAATTTGTCATCTCCCCGCACGAGATTGTACTGGAGCGTTATCCACTTGCCTGCATATTTTACGGCATTCTCCGTCAGGTTGCGGAATATGGAATATATGAGAGTATAGTTCCCAGATACCTTGACGCCGTCGGGAATATTAACGGAGACTTTTATTGAATTGGACGTTATTTGCTTGTCGAACTCCTCTTGCACTTTGGCTATGATGCCTTTTATGTCTATGTCTTCCTTATTGAACGCTTCGTCGCTCTCTTCAATCTTGGTAAGCAACGATATGTCGCGAAGGAGTTCGGAGAGCCTTACGGCCGAAGCATGCGTCCGTTCTATAAATAATGCGCGTTTTTCATCAGGCATATCCGTATCGAGCAATGTTTCGGTATATCCGCGTATCGCACTTACAGGTGTGCGCAGCTCGTGCGATATGGCACTTGTCATCTCGCTCTTCAGCGCGGCTTTTGCAGTCTGCTGTGCTATTATGCCTGCTTTGAGTCGTTCCATGTCGTAACCGAAACGACGGGCGACAAACCATAACAGTACCAATGATATTACGAACAGAACCAATACGTACGCCAAAAAGGTTTTGTCGGGCTGCAGCATCTCTTTTGCTTCGTAATCGTACGGAAGCGCTACGCGTATGTATCCGTCGGGTGTTGTGCGGGCATAATAGAGCAGCGGCTTGTCGAGGGTTGCCGAGCGGCGTATGCTCCACCCTTTTCCTGTTGCTGACGCCTGTGCTATTTCGGGACGGTCGAAATGATTTGGTAATACTCCTTTCGCGGTGTCGGCATCGTTGTCGTACAACACGCGCCCTCCTTTGTCCATTATTGTTATGCGCAGAAGCGACGGCAGCAGTTCCTTGCGCCCGTGCTTTTCTATCAGTTGCGAATATACGTCGAGGTTCTCCATGAGTTTCTCTTTTTTGTACTCGCGCTCACGCATCTGCTGGTATGCAACGACCATTACGGTAAATATCGTGAATACGGCGAAGAAATAGAGAAACAACCTGTGTCGGTAATTTATTTTCATATAACTTTTCTGTCTTTTTATGTCTTTCCCGGTTTGCGCCGGTTTACGGGCGGTTTTGTCAGCTGCCCGTTATTCTTTTTCTTTTATGCAATATCCGTAACCGCTCCTGTTTACTATCGCTTCGCCGGCATGTCCGAGTTTTTTCCTCAACCGGGTTATATGGACATCTACTGTCCGGGCTTCGACAAAGCATCCGTCGCCCCAGACCCTGTCCATAAGTTCTTCGCGGGAGAATATCCGTCCGGGTTCTTGTGCCATGGTCAGCAACAACTGGTACTCTGTTTTTGTGAGATTGACGACTTCGTCTGCTACGGATACGGTTTTTGCGTTTTTGTCGATTGTTATTCCCGCTACCTTTATTGCTCCGCTTTTGTGCGGCGAACGCGATATTACGGCTTTTACCCGCGCTATCACTTCTTTTATGGAAAAGGGTTTGGATATGTAATCGTCGGCGCCGACGGAGAACCCCCGCAACAAATCCGACTCGGTATCGAGTGCGGTAAGGAATATTACCGGAGTGTCATCGCCGCTTTCGCGAAGCTTCTCGGCGGTTTGGAATCCGTTCATTCCGGACATCATCACGTCGAGCAATATCAATGAATAGGCCGACGGATTATGTGTTATTGTTTCGAGCGCATCTTCGCCCGATTTGGCGGTATCTATTTCATACCCGCTCTTGCTGAGGTTGTATGCGAGTATGTCCAACAAATCGACTTCGTCATCTACTATCAGTATCTTTGGTTTCATTGCGGAAGATATTTGCTCTGTTTTTATACAAAGTTATAACTTTTTTTGATGACGCAGCTCCTTGGCATCGACATAGAATACAATCTCTTCGGCGATATTGCTCGTCCGGTCGCCTATGCGTTCGATTCGGCGTATAAGCGAATAGAGGCGTATCATCTCTTCGGCCGTCTCGGGATGTGCCTGTATGTGGCGTCCCAGAACTTGCGGGGCGTTACGGTTTATGTCGTCCATAAGGTCGTCCATCATAAGGACGCGGCGGCAGAGTGCGGTATCTTCTTCGATAAGGGCTTCGCGTGCAAGCGTAAGCATGTCCCGTGCATTTTCCATCATCTTGTCGAGCGACAACTCTTCGGATAGTTTTGCATCTATCGCCTTGCTCTGCTGCTCTATGACGAACGTGGCTATTCCTTTGGCAAAGTCGCCTATGCGTTCGAGATTGTTGGTTATCTTTATCAGCGATATTACAAAACGTAAGTCGATTGCCACAGGAGAGAACATAGCTATAAAATCTTCGCAGTGGTGATCGACCACCAACTCCTGAGCGTTTACCATACGTTCGCGTGAGATTACTTCGCGTGCAGCTTCCTTGTCGTTGTTTTTCAATGCTGCAAAGGATTTGTCTATCTGTTCCTGAACCAAATTCCACATCTCTATATGGTAATTTTTCAGTTTCTTCACTTCACTGTCGGTATGTTTCATGTCTTTTCTGTTTTTATGCTTAAACGGTTTTTCTATCCGAATCGTCCTGTTATATAGTTCTGCGTGGCCTCCTTCTGCGGTTTGGTAAACATCTTGCGGGTATCGTCGTATTCTATAAGTTCGCCCAAATAGAAAAAGGCCGTCTTGTCGGAAACCCTCGCCGCCTGTTGCATGTTGTGGGTAACTATTACTATCGTGTAGTCGTTTTTTAGCGAATATATAAGATCCTCTATTTTAGAGGTTGAGAGGGGGTCGAGTGCAGATGCGGGTTCGTCCATGAGTATTATGCGCGGTTTTACGGCCAATGCACGGGCTATACACAAACGCTGCTGCTGTCCTCCCGAGAGTTCGAAAGCCGACTTTTTCAACTTGTCTTTTACCTCGTCCCACAAAGCGGCTCCGCGTAACGAGTTCTCGACCGTTTCTTCTATATAGACTCTGTCCCGCACCCCTGCTATGCGCAACCCGTAGGCGACATTCTCGAATATCGATTTGGGGAACGGATTGGGTTTTTGAAACACCATACCTACTTTAGCACGCAACATATCCACGTTTATTCCTTTCCTGTATATGTTTTCGCCTTCAACCGTTATCTCTCCCGTCAGACGGCTTCCGTCTATAAGGTCGTTCATGCGGTTGATAAGGCGGAGGAACGTCGATTTTCCGCATCCCGACGGGCCGATGAATGCTGTTACCGTATTTTTTTCTATTTCGATGGAGACGCCTTTTATGGCATGGAAATCGCCATAGTAAAAATTGACATCTTTTGCTGTTATTATATTCATGTTCTATTTTAGTTTTTTGCCGAAATATCCTCTCAGCAATGTTGCCGATATATTTATTATAAGCACTATTATTATCAGTACCAATGCCGTACCGTATGCCATGGGACGCGAAGCCTCGAGGTCGGTTCCGCTTGTGGCGAGGACGTAAAGGTGGTACGGCAGCGCCATTACCTGATCAAATATTGACGTCGGGAGCGAGGGAAGGAAGTACGCCGCCACGGTAAAGAGTATCGGTGCCGTTTCGCCCGATACCCGGCCGACGGCAAGTATCAGCCCCGTAACTATGTTGGGCATGGCCATAGGGAGTATCACCTTGCGTATCGTCTGCAGTTTGGTTGCGCCCAAAGCCCTGCTGCCGTTGCGATACATGTCGGGTATTGCTTTCAACGCCTCTTCGGTTGTCCTTATCACTATCGGCAATGCCAGCAGTCCGAGAGTAAGCGAACCTGCCAGGATACTGTCGCCGAATCCGAGGGTGTTTACGAAAAGCGTCATACCGAAAAGGCCGAATATTATCGACGGTATTCCCGAGAGGTTGTTCGTCATGACGCGTATGAATTTCACCACGAAATTATTGGGGGCGTACTCCGTCGTATAGATTCCGGACATTACGCCTATCGGGAATGCGAATATTATGGAACCGACAGTAAGGCAGAGCGTCCCGACTATGGCCGACAGTATTCCTCCGGAGGTCATCCCGTCGCTCGGCATCTCGGTAAAGAACTCCCACGACACTACTCCTGCTCCTTTTATTATAAGGAAACCGAGTATCCATGCCAGAATACCTACCACTGCTGCCGCCATAAGCCGAAAGCTCCAGAATACGGCTACTTCAGTTTTTTGTTTTCGTGTCATACTACATCTGCTGTTTGGGGCGACGCGCCGATATGAACTCTACGGTAATGCTTATCGCCAGTGTTATTATGAAAAGGATTACTCCCAGCATGAACAATGCTTCGTAATGTGCTCCTCCCGAAGGGGCTTCGCCGAGTTCGGCGGCTATCGTCGCAGGTATCGTCCTTACCGGTTCGAGCAGCGTTGTGGGGATTACTGCGGAATTTCCGGTTACCATAAGCACGGCCATCGTCTCCCCTATCGCACGTCCTATACCCAAAACCACCGCCGCCATTATACCGCTTACCGAATACGGCAGTATCACGCGGAATATGGTTTGAAGGTGCGAGGCTCCGAGTGCGAGCGAGGCTTCCTTGGTTGTTCGCGGCACACTGCGTATGGCGTCTTCGGCCACGGTTATTACCGTAGGCAAAGCCATTATTGCCAATACTATCGCTCCGGCAAGACCCGATTCGCCGACGGGCAAATCGAAAAAGTCGTGTATCATCGGCACTATCACCACCAGCCCGAAGAATCCGTAAACTACCGACGGGATACCGGCAAGCAACTCTATAACGGGTTTAAGGATATTGCGCATTTTGGTCGATGCCAGTTCGGCCATATATATAGCAACGGCAAGTCCCAGCGGCAATGCAAAGAGGATTGCGGCTACCGATACCAACAGCGTTCCGAGCAGCAGAGGGATTATCCCGAACAGAGGTGCGGGTTGCGACGTGGGGAACCACTGCTCTCCGGCAAAGAAATCGGACGGCTTTATATCGCCCGTCTCGAGGATTTTCCCGGAAAAGTTTTCGGGGATATACGTATCGGGCAGAAACGCTATTATCGGTTTGTTCTCGCTTACTATACGCGACAGGCACTGCGGTAACAGCGAATAGCCTTCGCCCAGTTCCTCTTCACTTACATACGATGTTACGTCGTTTAAACGAAAAACGACAATATCTTCATCGTCCCCTCCTACCTGCGCCCAGTTTACAATCTCCCCGTCGAATATCTCCTTTATCTCTTCCGGCGTAAGGTCGGATACTGGGTTTTCGGGATTGACCGCCAACTTGTACCCTTCTTCTACGACAGGGGTGTTGAACAACCCTGCTCCCTGCGAAAAGAGGAAGATGATTATCAGAAGGATGGTAAGCGAAGTTATGGCTCCGCTTGCCATCAGAATCTTCTCTACTATCGTTTCAAAAAAACGTTTCATATTAAAGTACGTCGATATAGCCTATCTCTTTTACTGTCTTCTGCCCTTCAGCCGACATTATATAGTTTATGAATCCCTTTACCGCAGCCTCCTTGTCTTTTGTGTAATAGAGGAGCAACGGGCGTACAACGGGATATTTCTTGCTCTTTGCATTTTGATAGGTGGGCGATACATAGTTTTTTCCGCCGTCGTAACTTACGTTTATGGTCTTTATTTTGCCGTTCACGTACGCATGTCCTACATACCCTATCGCTCCGGGTGTCTGGCTGACGGATTGTATTATGGCTCCGGTGGCGGGCATGGAGAGCGCGGCGGCCATATAGTTCTTGTTTTTAAGTACCGACTCTTTGAAAAATTCGTATGTTCCGGAACTTGTCTCGCGGCAATATACCACAATCTTCATGTCGGCTCCGCCTACCTGTTTCCAATTGGTTATTTTTCCGGTAAAGATTCCTTCCAACTGCTCACGGGTAAGATTCGAGACTTTGTTCGACGGGTTTACTATCACTGCCAACGCGTCGTATGCTATTATTTTTTCTACGGGCGTCTTTTTCTGTCCTTGCAGCTTCAGCTTTTCGTCGAACTTTATTTTTCGGCTCGCCATGGCTATATCGGTACTCCCTTCGGAGAGTGCTGCAATGCCTACTCCCGAACCGCCGCCCGTTACGCTTACCGAACCTTTTCCTTTTTTCATATAGTTCTCCGCCTCTTTCTGTATAAGGGGAAGCAGCGTGTCGGAACCTTTCAACTTTTGCGATACCGCGCTTAGCGATATTGCCAATGATAATAATATCAATACTCTCTTTTTCATACTCTTTCCTTATTAATGAGTGTTTATTAAAAATTCACTTGTACGCGTGCTGTAAACACGTTTTCCAACTGTCTTGTTTCATACCCTGCCAGATTGGGACAATTTTCGCTGTTTACGAAATCGTAATATGCCATAAGGCGCAAATGTTTGTTCCAGCGGAATATGTATCCCACTCCGTAAGTTATATACCTTACATCGGCTGCTCCTGTATTTTGCAGCAGTCCTATCTCGCTGCCGGATATGCGACGGTTGGGGTCGTAAAAATCGAACTTGCCGACTATCGTATGGCGCGTCTTGGCTATATCGTGTACCAGAATAAGGTACATACCGTGGAAATCGCGCAGATACAACGGTAATCCTGCTACCGCGACGGAAGAACCCGACGGGTCGGCGTTGGTCTCGAAGTTGCCCGGCTGCTGTCCGAAAACATACTCGGCACGGATATTCGTTTTCCCGCCTATCCATTCTTGTTTATACTTGGCCGAGAATCCGAAATAACGGCGTATGGCTCTCGAGCCGACTTCTATATCGCTGCGCCGGCTGAATCCGATACCGGGGACATATATATAGTTGTTGTCCACCGGGTTCGGTACTGACCCTTCGTAGTACGAGAATGCTCCGCCCACTTCTGCGCTCCTTACATTGCCGAGCCACGAGAGGCGGCCTATAAAATCCTTGTATTTGTCCGTTTCGCGTCCTACACCGTTTCCGTTAAAGACTCCCGCGCTGAGTGAAAATCCTTCCAGTTTTTTAAAACCGTTAAGGTGTACGGCTGCGCCGACATCTCTCTCTCCCGGGAAAAGCGACAGGAAGAGACGGCTTCGTTCGGGCGATTCGCGCAATACCGCGGAGTGGCTTATTTCATATCCGAACGGACGGTCGAATATTCCGCCCTGCCCGGAAACGAGTTTGTTTTTAGAAGTAAGCCGCATGTAAACGTCTTTTACCGATACTCCCCGTTCGGTAAAGTCGGGCTGGAATACAGCCTGAACTATCCCTTTGGTATATGTCAGTTTTATTCGGCCTTCCCTTATCGTAAAACGGTTGTTCGCTCCGTTGAAAGCACCTCCGGCAGCAAACCCCATAGCATCGGGACTTTCCGCCAATTGCCACTGCAACAGTATATATCCCGACAATGAAAAGTCGCCCAGTTTTTTCAGTTTCTTTTCGATGCGTTCTATTCTTTTTTCCGTCGATACCGCAAGCGTGTCTTTTTCTTCCGCATGCAGCCTTTCACGCGCCGTTGCGATAAACATTATTAACATCAAAAGTGCCGATTTCCTTATCATATACCATGTTTTACGTTTGCAAAAGTAGATTGACACTGTTACGAAACTCAAACAAATTTGTTACGATATTGTTACGATTTCTTTGTTACGCCTTGTATATTTAGGGAAACTGCACACATACTTCGGTAATAGTCAGAAATATACCGACACTACACGGTGCGTGTCGCTCTCAATGCGGAATAACTGTTCAGCAACAGACGCAGTTCTTTTATGTTACAAATCTGTTACAATATGGAAATTTTAGCAAAAAGGGGCGCACCTCTATTTTTAAAGCGAACACAGGTCTGTATTTGCATATTTTCGGGTATTTATAACAGAATTGAGACTTATTGTTATATTTTTGCCGCATAACGAAATTTTAAAAGCATGAAAAGGTTCGCAATAATATTTGCGCTGTTGGCTGTGGTGAGGATTTGTACTGCACAGGACGGCTGCCGAAAAGATTCGGACTGTACGGTACATGAAAAATTTATGCGTCTCGCCATTAAAGTATCAGAAGAGAATGTGAGACATGGCGGAGGGCCTTTCGGAGCCGTAATAGTCCGCAACGGGGAAGTTGTCGCAACCGGCGCAAACAGGGTTACTGCCGACAACGACCCTACTGCCCACGCCGAAATCAGCGCCATACGCGCGGCGTGCAAAAAACTCGGGACATTTGATTTAAGCGGCTGCACGATATATACATCTTGCGAACCGTGTCCAATGTGCTTCGGAGCGATATACTGGTCGCATATCGACAGCATGTTCTATGGCAACGACAAGCATGATGCGGCTGATATTGGATTCGATGATGCTTTTATTTATGAGGAACTGGACAAAGCTCCTGCTGAACGGCGTCTTAAAACCGGTGAAATATTGCCGGATGAGGCTGTCAGGGCTTTCGACATGTGGAGAGAAAAGAGCGACAAGATTGAATATTGAATACCGATACACAAACGGTTTACAAAGCAGGATACAAAAACCTGCTTTTCGAATGGCAAAATAAAAACAGGGAACACTGTTATATTCCCTGTTTTTATCTATACAATGAACAGTCCATGCTATATAATCCCTTTGGTGGTGGGGATATTGTCGCTTAACGGATCGCGCTTTACTGCCATTCTGATTGCGCGCGCGAATGCCTTGAATATCCCTTCTATCTTGTGATGTTCGTTTACGCCTTCGGCCTTTATGTTCAGATTCATGGCTGCGGCATCGGAAAGCGATTTGAAAAAGTGCATGAACATCTCGGTGGGCATATCCCCTATCTTTTCGCGTTTGAAATCGGCATCCCATACGAGCCACGCGCGTCCGCCGAAATCGAGAGCCACACTGCACAGAGAATCGTCCATCGGCAATGTAAATCCGTACCGTTCTATCCCACGTTTGTCGCCAAGTGCCTTGCGCAGTGTTTCACCTATGGTTATGCCTGTATCTTCTATCGTGTGATGTTCATCTACCTGCAGGTCGCCTTTGGCTCGTATCGTTACATCCATTCCTGAATGACGGCCGAGCTGGTCGAGCATGTGGTCGAAGAACGGAAGCCCCGTGTTTATGTCGCAACGCCCTTTGCCGTCGAGATTCAAACGGACGTATATATCGGTCTCTGCCGTTTTTCTATGTACCTCCGCTGTGCGCTCTCCTACCAGCAGATAAGCGGCTATTTCGCTCCACGATGTTGCGACGAGCGCACAGGTTGCCTGCAAGTCTGCTTTTTTTACTTCTTCTTCGCCTGTTCCGTCGGGAGAGAGAAGTATGGCTTTGCATCCGAGGTTCTTTGCCAACATTACATCAGTTAGCCTGTCGCCGACAACATACGACGATGCCATGTCGTAATCGCCGTTCATATAATCTACAAGCATTGCCGTCCCGGGCTTGCGGGTGGGCTTGTTTTCTTCGGGCATCGACGGGTCGATGTGTATGGCATCGAATTCTATCCCTTCATTGGAAAATGCCTGCAACATCTTGTTTTGCGGCGGAAGGAACGTGTCGGTCGGGAACGAGGCTGTTCCGAGCCCGTCCTGATTCGAAACTATTACGAATTCGAAATCGGTCTTTTCCCTTATTATCCCCAGATTACGGAATACGCCGGGTATGAACTCGAGTTTCTCCAACGAGTCGAGCTGCTTGTCAACAGGCGGTTCCACCACCAGTGTCCCGTCGCGGTCTATAAATAATACCCTCTTCATATCTCTACTTCTTATCGTATGCTGCAAGTGCTGCCGATATTTTACTTATTTCGTCGCGCGTCCCGACGGTTATTCTCAGACATTCGTCGCAAAGTGTTATTCCGTGGCGGTTGCGGACTATTATCCCGGCTTCGACCAGATAGTTGTAAATATCCTTCGCCCCTGTCGTGGAGACTAACAGAAAGTTCGAATCGCTCGGATATATCTCCTTGATACAAGAATATTTGCGCAACTGCTTTTCCAATACGCCTCTGTTTCTTATTATCTCTGCGACGCGGCGTTTTACTGCCGGCGCTTTGTCCAATAGCTTGACGGCATACCGCTGCGTAAGGATATTTATGTTGTACGGATATTTTACCTTGTTGAAGATGCCGATTATCTGTTTGTCGGCAAAAGCCATTCCGAGACGTACGCCGGCACTTCCCCACGCTTTCGAGAATGTTTGCAGTATTACCAGATTGGGATAGTTGTGCAACTCGCTTAAAAATGAAGGGTATGCCGAAAAGTCGATATACGCTTCGTCGAGTACCACTATGCCGTCGAACCTCCCGATAATGTTCTTTATTCTGTCTGTCGAAAGCGAATTGCCTGTCGGGTTGTTTGGCGAGCAGAGCCAGATGAGTTTCGTATTTGCATCGACGGATGCGAACAGCGCCTCTACGTCTATGTCGAACTTTTCGTCGAGCCGTACGGAGCGGTATTCCACTTCGTTTATGTCGGCACATACGCCGTACATTCCGTATGTAGGGTCGATAGCCACTACATTATCGCGGCGCGGCTCGCAAAATATGCGGTATAGCAAGTCGATTGCCTCATCGCTGCCGACACCAAGAAATATATTTTCTGCCGACACGCCTTTCAATGCCGAAAGTTTTTCTTTCAGTTTAGTCTGTAACGGGTCGGGATAGCGGTTATACAACGTATCATAAGGGTTTTCATTCGCATCGACAAAGACCGATGCCTCGCCCTTGAATTCGCTTCTCGCCGATGAATATGGTTTAAGCCGATATATGTTTTCTCTTACGAGTTCTTCCAATCGCCTCATAATGCTATTTGTTTTTTAATCGTATGGAAACTGCGTTCTTGTGTGCATCCAACAGTTCGTTTGCCGCCATTATCTCGATAGTCTCTCCTATCTGTTGAAGCCCGCTTCGCGAGATTTCCTGAAACGTTATTTTTCGTATAAAACTGTCGAGGTTTACCCCGTTGTACCCCTTGGCGTATCCGCTGGTGGGAAGCGTGTGGTTTGTTCCGGATGCGTAATCGCCTGCGCTTTCGGGTGAATACTGGCCTAAAAATACAGAACCGGCATTGATTATGCGCTCCCCAATCGAACCGTATTCGCGGCACGATATTATAAGGTGTTCGGGTGCATACTCGTTCGTAAAGTCGATAGCGTCGTCCATATTGTCGAATATTATTATACGGCTGTTCTGCAATGCTTTTTCGACAATTTCCCGACGCGGCAACTGTTTCAGTTGTTCGCCTATAGCCGTTTTTACCTTGTCGGCGAGGGCGGCATCGGTGGTTACGAGTATTGATTGGCTGTCCACACCGTGTTCGGACTGCGACAGGAAATCGGAAGCGACGAATTCCGGGTCGGCCGAATCATCGGCCAACACTTCTACTTCCGACGGTCCAGCAGGCATATCTATCGCTACCCCCGATATTGAAACCTGTTGCTTTGCTTCCATAACATACTGATTGCCGGGGCCGAAAATCTTATATACCTTGGTTACGCTCTCCGTTCCGTATGCCATGGCTCCTATCGCCTGCACACCTCCCAGTTTGTAAAAATCGGTAACCCCTGCTATTTTGGCGGCATATAGTGTTGCAGGATTTACTTTTCCTTCGGAATTGCACGGCGAACAGATTACTATTTTGGAGCATCCTGCTATCCGTGCCGGTATGGCAAGCATCAATACGGTGGAGAATAGCGGGGCTGTCCCTCCCGGTACATAAAGGCCGACCTTTTCGATAGGGACGCTCTTTTGCCAGCAGACTACCCCGGGAACCGTTTCGACTTTTTTTACAGCAAGTTTCTGCGACGCGTGGAATTTGGCGATATTCTCTCCTGCAGCCTTTATCGCTTCTTTGAGCGATGTATCCAGACTTTTTTCAGCTTCGTCGAATTCGCTCTCCGTTACGGCAAACGAATCGAGGCGCACTCCTTGAAACTGCTCGACGTAATCGCTCACGGCAGCATCGCCGCGGGAGAGTATGTCTGCCAAAATGTCAGAGACTTTTCCACGTATCTTTGCTGTATCTATTCCGGAACGTTCCGTCAATGAACCCCATTTGTCCCTTGCCGGATTTTTTATTATCTCCATTTTAAAGTACCATTTTTTCGATGTTCAATACAAGTATTCCTTCTGCTCCTGCCGAACGCAAGCGGTTTATTATTTCCCAAAAGCGTTTCTCCGGCAATACGGCATGTACCGAACTCCAGCCTTCCTGCGCGAGGGGCATTACCGTGGGACTTTTTATTCCGGGCAATATCTCGAGTACGGTATCGAGCGAAGCATTCGGTACGTTCATAAGGATATACTTCTTGCCGTCGGCTGCCAGAACTGCATCTACGCGGAAAAGAAGCTCTTCGAGAATTTCGCGTTTCTCGTCTGTTAGCGATTTGTTGGCAATCATTACAGCCTGCGACTCCACGACTACCTCCACCTCCTTAAGTTGATTGCTTACAAGTGTGCTTCCGGAACTTACTATATCGAATATTGCATCCGACAAGCCGATACCGGGAGCTATCTCCACCGAACCTGTTATTACATGTATGTCCGATTTTATTCCGTTCTTATCGAGGAAATCGTTCAGTATCTTGGGATACGATGTTGCTATCTTCTTCCCTTCAAACCATTTCAGCCCGTCATATTCCGCATCTTTGGGAATAGCCAGAGAGAGACGGCATTTGCTGAATTCCAGTTTTTTTACAATTTCGGCATCTTTGTCCTTTTCCATATACTCGTTGAGCCCCACTATACCTACATCGGCTATACCTGACGCAACAGACTCAGGTATATCGTCATCTCTCAAGAACAATACTTCCACCGGAAAATTTCTTGCGGGTATCAACAACGTCCGTTTTGCCGACGAGAGTTTTATACCGAGTTCTCCGAGCAAATCCATGGTCTCTTCGTACAGACGACCTTTTGACTGAATAGCAATTCTTAGCATAATCTTTATATTTTATTTTCTGTTTATAAATTTCCAGACCGTTTATAAAAAAAGAGGCTTCCCATACTGTTAAGGTAAGCCTCTTTTATATTGGAATATATGTACGCCACAACGCTTACCTCATTATTCGTGAGCTAAGATGATGATGTCCGTTGTTATGTACTTTCATTATCATATTCAAAGATTCTCAATGTTCGCCGCTGCCGCTTTACTCCCCCCCTCTGCAACTCATCTTCACTTCCGACGGCAAAGGTAACAATTATTTTCTTAAAATACAACAAACAAATATGATATTGCGACACTTGCTCTGCATACGCCTCCGCATCGCATAAAATCGCATTCCCTTACATACGGACGGATTACCGAAAGACTCTGCCACGACTACCCGTCCGGTTTACTTTTCGTTCTCCTTTACCTCCTCGAAATCGACATACTCCCCTTCGTGCGGGCCGAACAGTTTTCCACGTCTCTCATACGTGGTTGTGCGTGAATACGAGGTGTTTTCTTTTTCGGCTTCTGGAGTCTGTCTCATTCGTGTTTTGTTACCGAATACGGAACTTCCCAATCCGAATATGCTGCGTATTATAGAACCTGCCATAGACAATACTCCTACTATTACAAAGAGTACGAATATTAGCAACAAATATATCAATCCCATAAATGTAGTTTATGAATCCGTATGGTAACGGTACAAATTGCGTGCCTATTTTTTAAGGTGCAGACAATTTTGCAATAATGACAAGAGTATATAGAGGACTATTACAGGTGCGAAGCCTCCCAACCCGAATATTGAAACCGAAACTATCGCTGCCACTATTATCAGGTAACGCAGGAAGTTGTCCTTTATGGAGTAATTTGAGAACTTCAACGAGAACATCGGTATTTCCGATACCATAAGGTACGAGAACAGTATTACCAGCACCATCCAGATATACGGATATTCGAGGCCGTACGATATTCCGAAGAAATATACGCCAATCCAGAAGAGGGCATTTGCCGGAACCGGCAATCCTATAAAAGATGTGGTCTGACGTTCATCGATATTGAACTTGGCAAGACGCAATGCCGAGAATATCGGTATTAAAAGAGCCAGATACGGCACATATTTCCCTGCCGGAATAGTATTGTATGTCAATACCAGATCGCTGGCGAAAAGGTAAGCTATCAGTCCCGGAGCGAGGCCGAAACTTACAAGGTCGGACAACGAATCGAGTTCTTTTCCCATAGGGGAATATGCTTTCAGCAGACGGGCTGCAAATCCGTCGAGGAAATCAAAAACGGCAGCAGCACATATAAAAAGGGAGGCTATAAAAATCTTGTGCTCGCCGCCTACCGTACCTTCAAAAGCCGTGATACAGGCCAGACATCCGCACAACAGATTCAAACAGGTTATAAAGTTCGGGATATGCTTTTTCATAAACTACCGTTTTTTATAATGATTCGAATATTTCTATTTATCATCGGGCAAATCGGCTACGTGCGTCATTCCGCCTGTCGTCCTGTCCCCGAGTTTTACATATACTTTCGTCCCTATCGGCAGGAACAGATCGACCCTCGAACCGAACTTTATAAAACCCATGTGTTCATCTATCCGGCAACTGTCGCCCGGCTCGGCATACGTTACTATCCTCCGCGCCATTGCGCCGGCAATCTGTCTCATAAGGACATTTTCCCCGCAGGGTGTCTTTATCACTACGGTAGAACGTTCGTTTTCGGTACTCGATTTCGGAAGGAATGCCGATTGGAAACGACCGTTCTGGTGGCTTACATGGATAACCTCTCCTTCCACCGGAAACCAGTTTGCATGTACGTTGAACAGATTCATGAAGATAGAAAGCTGCAGTCTCTTTTCATGGAAATATTCGTTCTCCATTACCTCCTCCAAAGCAACCACCCTTCCGTCGGCCGGGGCGATTACATTTACGTTCCTGTCAAAACTTCCGTGGTATATTCTTCGCGGAGAGCGGAAGAAATTGACTACGACAAGATATAATATGATAGAGGCGGCCAATATCAACGTACATATCCACCGGGGCTCTATGAAGTAATACGAAAGTATGTTCAGAACTGTCAATACTGCAAAAATCACGAGCAGTATCTCGCGGCCTTCCTGATGAATCTTCATCTTCATTTTTGGGGAGTTTCTTATTATTTGTAAACCGGAAGCAAAGATAATATTATTTTACATAAACGGCAATTACAAAACCATTTTTACGCTCGCCAGCGGTACAAATATTTAATTTCGGACAAACAGTCGTTCTTTTCGCCTTATGTTTGTACCTTTGCCGCAAAAGAATAAGGTTGCAGCAACAACCGTAACAACAAGAAAAAAACCGATATGCGAATAAAACATAAACCGTCGGGAGAAAAGAAATCGAAAATAAGAGTAACCGTCGCGCAGGGAGAAGACACGCTGCTGAAATATCTGATAGCGCAATACCCCGAATGTAGCAGGACTACTGTAAAATCGTGGCTAACCCACAGGCAGATCGCAATAAACAGAATACCTGTAACGGCATACGACACGCCGATTAACCGCGGCGACGAAATACTGATAAATCTCGAACGAGGATTCGGGCGGCTCAGCCATCCGCGGTTGAAAATAGTATATGAGGATGAATATATCGTAGTCGTGGACAAAGGGTACGGGCTACTTTCGGTAGCTACCGACAAGATAAAGGACAAAACGGCATTCAGGATATTGAGCGATTACCTCAAGGAAAACGACCCTGCCGCAAAACTGTTTGTAGTACACCGGCTCGACCGCGACACTTCCGGTCTGCTGATGTATGCGAAGTCGGAAAAGATACAGTCGATGCTGCAACGTTCGTGGAACGAACTGGTTACCGACCGCCGCTATGCCGCCGTGATAGCGGGGTGCATCGAACCGGCCGAGGGAGACATAACCTCGTTCCTCGCCGAAAACAGCGTACACCAGATGTATTCCACCGACGACCCGCAAGCAGGACGCTATGCACATACCCGCTACGAGACTCTTCAATCGAACGGAAAATATTCGCTGCTTTCGCTGCAACTCGAAACTGGACGAAAGAACCAGATACGCGTCCACTTGTCGGAAAAGGGACACCCGATAACGGGAGACAGGCGGTACGGTTCGCACGATAATCCGGCAGGACGGCTTGCCCTGCACGCATACCGTTTACGGTTCATTCATCCGATAACGCGCCGCGAATTGACATTCGAATCGCCCATACCGGAAAAATTCAAGAAGATAACACAGTAATTGACAAGCAATTAATTACACGGGGCGTTTTGTCGGTTTTTCACTTTCGTAACAAAAATAATCTTATTAACTTTGCAGTTGCTTTTTTACAACGGTCCGAACGGAACAAGCAGGTGTAAAGAAGGCCGGCCAACAACCCGACGTCATGTCATCTGCCCCGCCGGGCATAAAAAACGACTGCAATTATGAATATATCGTACAACTGGCTGAAAGATTTTTTAGATATACCGCTGACGCCGCAACAGACGGCCGACGCCCTTACGTCAATCGGGCTTGAAACCGGTGGCGTGGAAGAAGTCCAATCAATCAGGGGAGGACTTAAAGGCGTGGTAACCGGTAAAGTCCTGACTTGCAAAGACCACCCCAACTCCGACCACCTTCATATAACCACCGTCGATTTGGGAACGGGAGAACCCGTGCAGATTGTTTGCGGCGCACCCAACGTAGCCGCCGGGCAGTATGTAATTGTCGCAACCGTAGGCACGGTTCTGTACTCGGGCGATGAAAGTTTTACGATAAAGAAATCGAAAATACGCGGCGAAGAGTCGTTCGGCATGATTTGCGCCGAGGATGAGATAGGAATAGGTACAAGCCACGCAGGGATTATAGTATTGGAAGATACTCCCGCCCCCGGCACTCCCGCCGCCGAATACTACAATCTGAAAAGCGACTATATAATAGAGGTCGATATTACTCCCAACAGAATTGATGCGGCATCGCACTACGGAGTGGCCAGAGACCTCGCCGCATACCTTAAGCAGAACGGATACGAGACTACCCTTTCAAAACCGGGCGTGGAAAGTTTTAAAATAGACAACCCCGGCGGCAAAGCAGTAAAGGTTAATGTGGAATGCAGCGAAGGGGCTCCCCGCTACTGCGGACTGACAATACGCAACGTAACGGTAAAGGAGAGTCCGGACTGGATGAAACAGCGTCTTTCGGCAATAGGTTTGCGTCCGATAAACAACGTGGTTGACATAACCAATTACATACTTCACGAAACGGGACAGCCATTGCACTGCTTCGATGTAGCTCACATTGGAGGAGAGGAGGTTAATGTCAGGACTTTGCCGGAAGGGAGCAAGTTCGTAACTCTCGACGGTGTGGAACGGACATTGTCGGACAAAGACTTGATGATATGCGACAATACCGAAGGAATGTGTATAGCCGGTGTATTCGGAGGTTTGAAATCGGGAGTTACGGAAGCGACGAAAGATGTTTTCCTCGAATCGGCATACTTCAACCCTACTTGGATACGTAAAACGGCTCGCCGCCACGGACTCAATACCGATGCGTCGTTCCGTTTCGAAAGAGGCATCGACCCGAACAACGCCGTATATGTCCTCAAGAGGGCGGCACTGCTCGTAAAGGAACTTGCAGGTGGTGAAATTACCGGAGAGATTGCAGACGTGTACCCTTCGCCGATAGACCGCTATCCTGTAACTCTCAGTTACGACAGGATAAATTCGCTGATAGGGAAAGTTATTCCCGAAGAAACGGTTAAAAGCATACTCGCATCGCTCGAAATGGAAATTGCCGCAGAAAAAGACGGCGTAATGGAACTGCTTGTACCGACATACCGCGTCGATGTCCGCCGCGATGCAGACGTAATAGAGGATATTCTCCGCATATACGGATACAACAATGTGGAGGTAACCGACAGCGTTCATTCCAACTTGTCGAACAAGTCGTTCGCCGACGAAACGCACGAACGCTACAACACGATAGCCGAACAACTTACAGGGTGTGGTTTTAACGAGATAATGAACAACTCGCTTACGAAAACCTCGTATTACGCGAACCTCGCTTCGTGGCCTGCCGCAGAGTGCGTAACTGTAATGAACCCTCTCAGTTCAGACCTCGGTGTGCTGCGCCAGACTCTGCTGTTCGGAGGACTCGAAAGCATATCGCGTAACATAAACCGCAAACTCGCCGATTTAAAATTCTACGAGTTCGGCAACTGCTACAAGTTCAACCCCGATGCCGACAGGGAAAAGGGCGGCGTGCTTGCACCGTATAAGGAAGAGTACCGCCTCGGAATGTGGATAACGGGAAAAGAGTTCTCGGGCAGTTGGACACATCCCGAAAGCGAAAGCACGGTATATACGCTGAAGGGGCACGTTGAGAACATGCTCTCCCGAATGGGAATGCCGAAGGGGAAATATACCGAAGAACAGGTGTCGGACGACATTTATTCGGCGGCTCTCGTTTATAAGACCCACTCCGGCAAACTGCTCGGCAAAATGGGTATTGTAAGCCGCAAAATACTCAAGATGTTCGATATAGATAACGAGGTATATTTTGCAGAATTCAACTTTACGGCCATATCGAAGGAGGCAGGGAAAAGTAAAACAAGTTTCTCCGACCTGTCGAAATTCCCCCCGGTAAAACGCGACCTCGCCCTGTTGGTGGACAGCGGCGTAAAATTCGCCGAAATAGAATCTATCGCCAGACAGTGCGAAAAGAGACTGTTGAAATCGATATATCTGTTCGATGTTTACGAAGGGAAGAATCTGGAAAAAGGGAAAAAATCGTATGCCGTGTCATTCATACTGCAAGACAGTGAAAAGACTCTGAACGACAAGCAAATCGATGCCATAATGAACAAGATAATAGAGAATCTCCAGAACAAGCTGGGGGCTAAACTAAGATAAAAACAAAAAAATATTATAATACAGGACTATGGGAAGAGCATTTGAATACCGTAAGGCACGTAAACTGAAACGCTGGGGTAACATGTCGAGGACATTTACCAAGATTGGCAAGGAAATAACTATGGCTGTAAAAGCCGGCGGCCCCGACCCCGACTCCAATTCGCGTCTGCGCGTACTTATCCAGAACGCTAAAGCGGCCAACATGCCGAAAGAGAATGTTGAGCGTGCAATTAAAAAAGCCACATCGAAGGACGAAGCCAACTATAAGGAAGTTGTATATGAGGGATATGCGCCCTACGGAATAGCAATTGTGGTGGAAACCGCCACCGACAATACTACCCGTACCGTGGCCAACGTGCGCAGCTATTTCAACAAGGCCGGAGGTTCGTTGGGTACTACAGGCTCGCTCGACTTCTTGTTTGAACATAAATGCGTTTTCAAAATAAAGGAGAAAGAGGGTGTTTCGTTAGACGATTTGGAACTGGAACTTATCGATTTCGGCGTGGACGAAATGGATGCCGATGAAGGGGAAGTTATAATATATGGTCCTTTTGAGGAATTCAACAATATACAGAAATACCTCGAGGAAAACGGTTATGAAATAACAAGCGCGGAATTCGAACGTATCCCGAACGATACGAAAGAGGTTACTCCGGAACAGCGCGAACATATAGAAAAACTGATAGAGCGTTTCGAAGACGACGAGGATGTCCAAAACGTATTCCACAACATGAAAGAGGAAGACGGCGAAGAATAAACCGGCATCTCTCTGTCGGTCGGATTTTAATATCCAAGAATCCGGAACAAACCTAAAAACGGTTTCTGTTCCGGATTCTTTGTTTTTGGCCTTACGCATAATTATAATTCCTTTCCGGGTTAGGATAATAAAAAATGCGGTTCGACACAAAAATTAAGCGAATGTATTTTCTAAAACCTTGTCATTGTTTATATTTGTACTGTTCTTAGGAACATTTTTTGATTACCGACAAGAGGTGCCTTATACTCGTTGAAATCGCCAAATTATCAAAGAAGTATATACAAGGCACGGAGACGGTCCATATATGGTGGGCTGCTTTTCTGTGCGTATATACAGGTGTTTGGCGATACCTAACGAGTGTGTGCAGAAGCAGCCCTCCAGTTTTTTCAGTATTAACTTCTCCATAGCTGCTAAGGAGAACTCGTTGAAATCGCCAAAAATGAGAAAAATGCTTTATCCTTTGCTTGTCATATTATGCATGTTTTCATGCAAAGATGACCAGATTGCTCCGCATCCGCCGTCCTCACAAGAGACCTCCTCTGCCGAAGGCAACAGCCAATGGTGGCAGGAAGCCCGTTTCGGTTTGTTTATACACTACGGGGTTTACTCCGTACTGGAAGGGGAATATATAGGCCCCGACATTTACGGGAATAACATACACTTCGAAACTTTATCTTCGAACAATACTCCCGATGCCACGAAAACAGGGAATGGCGCAGGTGCTGAATGGATTATGAAAGAGGCTCTGATTCCTAAAGAGACATACAAGGGGTTTGCTACGGAATTCATGGCAAACAACTTCGACCCGCAATATATCGTATCGCTGGCTAAAAACGCGGGTATGAGGTATGTAATCTTGACAAGCAAGCACCACGAAGGATTCTGCCTTTGGAACAGCAACACGACAGACTGGGATATTACCTGCACGCCGGCAGGGACGAAATGGAATAACGACCTTATAGCTCCGCTTGCAAAAGCTACGCGTGATGCAGGGCTTAAATTCGGGATATATTTTTCACAGTTCCGCGACTGGATGTACGATGGTGCGCCTGAAACAATCCCCGAAATGGTTGAAGGGGGTGCCTACACTCTCGAACAACAGGAAGCATTTATGGAGAACTATACATACCCGATGATTGAAGAACTTGTTGGAAGATACAAGCCCGACATATTCTGGTGGGACGGTCCTTATAACGGTAATGCTGAATTTGCACGCCGTTGCAATGAAATAATACAAAGCCAGGGATACAATATCCTGCAAAACGACAGACTCTCCCCGCAGATAGGGTATAACGGTGATTTTGAGACACCGGAACAAAGTTTGAACGAAGAACTGGTAAAAGAGAATTCCGAACTCTGCATGACAATAAACGGCACATGGGGTTACAGTAAATTCGACAATTCATGGAAAGAATCGAACTTCGTACTGTACACGCTGCTGAGAGTTCAGAAACTCGGCAGTAACCTGCTGCTCAACATTGGCCCCAAAGCCGACGGAAGTATCCCGGCGGAATCGGTAAAGGTATTGGAAGATTTGGCCGACTGGATGATTGCCAACGACGTATCTGTACACGGCACTATAAAAAGCCCTTTCAGTTATAATCTTCCATACGGCCCGACAACCTACCGAATACTTAACGGCAGGCCTCATTTGTATTATCACATGTTTTACTGGGACGACAAAGGGGAAATCTGGATACCGGGCGTTATGAATCCGGCTGATGAAATAACTGTTTCATTCTTGTCTGCACCGGGAGCGAGACCTAAAGTAGAAAGCATAAACGGAATAGGATTAAGAATATCCGATTTGCCACAATCAGCCCCGCACGAACTTTGCAGCACATTGGACATAGCATTTTCTTCAAGTCCTGTTCTGGATGAGGGTTTCCGGTTTATAAACGGCACTTTGTATCTCGACGCTTTGGCTGCAAAGTTCACAGGCAACTATTTTATAAACGATTGGGAGAACAGACCTGCATTGTACTGGTATGGCGGAAGGGCTATTAAATACAAGGTTGTCATACCCAAAAACGGTGAATATGCAATAAGTTCGGAGCTGGCTGCATTTTTCAACGGTACGATTACTTTCCGTTTTGTAAAAGTTTCGGGCGATACAAAAACATTTACATTAACCGGGAACAACAAGGTTACCCCGAGCGGGCATGCCAATTTCGAATGGCAGGATATGGGTAAGCTCTATCTCGAAAAAGGCACTTACGAACTGACAATAGAATCGAAGCAACAGGATTCGTGGCTAAAACTGCGACAGTTCCGACTTTTGGCATTATAATATTTATAAGCAGTGCTAATATTCGGGAAAAGTAAACACATCGGTTTGTTTTTCTTTTCCCGAATATATTTTTATTATTTCCGATTTCTGATTTCTTATAATATATTACGGCATTTTTTAATACCTTTGTTTGGTATAGTGTGTCGGATGCTGCATAAACCGGTTTGCGCGTTTGCATCATGTATGGCAATTGCTCTCCTACATGACGAAGTTTTTCGATATGCTATCTATTGATAAATCCCGCATATATTGTAAAACGCGAATGTACAAAGTAAAGCTAAACTCCATAATACAGAAGAAATACGGAGAAATACTGATTCCGACTACGCTGCTGTGGATGGGTATCAACGTTGCATACGTATTGAACAGTATATTGGTAGGTCGTCTGCTCGGCACTGAACAAATGGCGGCAATCAATACAATACTTCCAATATTTCAGGCATATTCCATAATTGCAATACTTATAGGTACGGGCGGGTCGTCGGAAATGGCTACGGCCATGGGGTGCGGGAACAAGAAAAAGGCTTATGCCATATATTCCATATCGACTGTCGCCCTGATACTTTTTTCGTTTATCGGCTTTTTGCTGCAAATAATATTCTTCGACGAACTTGTACATTTTGTAACAAACGGTTCGACTGTCGCACCTCTTGCCGAAGAATATTACGGCTACATGCTATGGTGTACCGTCGTTTACATCCTCTCGATAGGGATTACGTACCTTGTTCGCGTTGATGGCAAAGCAAAACTCTCCTTATGGGTAATAATTCTGAGCAACAGCGTCATTCTCGTTTCGGATTTTGTAATGATAAAATTCTTCGGCATGGGCGTCGAAGCTCCGGGTATAGCCATGATAACAGGATACCTTTCGGGGTTGCTGCTTGTTGCCAAAGATATAGTGAAACAGATAAAACGTATCGGCATTATCATATCCGTAGGGATAAAAAAGGCCGGGACGTTATTATGGGAAATATCCAAGACCGGGTGGCCTGCCGCACTTGTAAGCCTGCTCGTCTCGTTGAAAATATATGCAATCAATATTCTTGCCGAACAGATTACGGGGGACAGCAGCGGTATTGCTATTTTTACGGTCTGCCTCATGTGCTGGAGTTTCATGTCTGTTTTCACACTGGGTTCGGCCACGACTTTGTCGCCTATTGTAGGTGTGCTGTTCGGGGAACAGGATTATACCAGAACGAGGGCGGTTTTCAAACATGCTGCAAAGGTTTTGATGTCGATATGCGGCATCTTCATATTGGCAGTTGTAGTTTTTCCGGATAAAGTATTGATGACGTTCGGTATAAATGACCCGTCTATCATAACTCTCGGCGAAACCGCTTTGCGCATATTCGCGCTAAGTCTTGCAGGCACATCGTTTGTTGTACTTATTACGTATTATTATATCTCTATCGGGAAAATAAAACTGGCATCTGCCGTACAGACATTGGAAGTGCTGCTCCTTATCCCGATAGCATACCTGTCGGGGCATTTGTTCGGGTTTACTGGGATATGGACTGCATTTCTCGCAACCGAAATTATTACAATAGGATTATTGTTCCTGTTCATTTATGTAAAAGACATGAAGCTGCCTAAGGACAAAAGGTATGGGATTTTGCGAATACCATATTCCGAGACGGAAAAGATTACTGACTTGTCGATACCGGCAACAATAAGCGATGCGATAGCGGCATCGGAATCGGTATATAACCGTATAATGGAATATACCGGAAACAAATCATGCGCAAACAAAGCCGCCGTAGTCGTAGAGGAGTATGTTGCCGGTATAGCTGGAAGCAGCGGGGAGAGGGAAAATACAGCCGTTGATGTGAGAATAAGCAATACAAAAGATAAAATAGTAATCTTATTCAGAGATAATGACAAGAACGGTCAAAGCAACGTTCTTAATGCTATTGCCGACAGGAAGGTATCGAATGTGGCTGAAGAGATCTCGTATATAGGTATTGCAGACAATATTGACGGAGGTTGGCTGGTAAAAAGGCTTTCCGACAATATTAAAACCAACAACGTGCTGGGTCTTAACAATACGGTAATTATAATAAACAAAGAGGGAAAAACGCAGGACATATAATAAGAAACGGATTCGTACTATTAGAATGTTATATGCCATTCGGATAACTATATGGACAAGTTTCTGTTTTTAATGTCAGAATGTTTTTTCTCATAACGAATAAATTTATGGACTGGAAAGAATTTTTCAAGAACGACAAATTTGCAACTGACGCCGGTGTGGTAATAGAGACTGTTGAGCCGGGTCATGCCGTAGCTTCGCTTAAAATAGAAGCGCGCCACCTTAACGCCGGAGGTGTGGCTCAAGGCGGTGCCATATTCACGCTTGCCGACCTTGCCATGGCTGCAGCGGCAAATGCACACGGCATACTCTCATTCTCCATTCAGTCGGATATACGCTTTTTGGAATCGGCAACAGAGGGCGAAACAATCAGAGCCGAAGCTTGCGAACGATTGCTGAAAAAAAGCGTGGCTCATTACAGTACAACGGTTACGGGCAGCAACGGGAATGTTGTTGCTTTGATAGACGGCATATTTTATCGGAAACAAAAATCCATTACTCAAACCGGGAAAGCAGACTGACGGTTCATATAATATACCCGATAATACCTGACTGGACAGATTTAATCCGTAATACTGCATTATAGTAAAGAGGCGCACAAGTTCGCCTTATCGCGAATCTGTACGCCGCTTATATCTTCGAGAAGATGATTCTTGGTGGAGCTGGAGGGAGTTGAACCCTCGTCCATACGAGGAACCAATATGCTTTCTACATGCTTATCTTCTGCTTGGTTGTAGGGTGTCCGCCGGACAGAAGCCTCCAATCGTACACCTTAGTTCCTTAATTTTCATCCTGCGCACGGAACAAGCGTCGGACTATCCCCGATTTATCTGCACCGCCTTATGGGAACGCTTCGGGACAACAGCTTCCCGGCGATGTCTCGTTCCGATACCTTGTACCGGAATTAAGCAAGTTTACTGAACTTCAACTTATGCAGCGAGAGCGTAATTTTCTTCGCCAATTAATTTTTTACAAGCTGAGATTATAGAGCAAACTTATGACGCTCTGCATGCTTACACACCGCTTCTACCCGCTGTCAAATCCAAACAGCCCCGATATTGCCTGTATGCTTTCCGCATGTAAACGCTCCGCCGCTGCGGATTGTTCCTGCTTCGGATTGCGAAGTTAGTAAAAATTTTAATGCAAAACGTATATGTTGCATATTTTTCATTGCCGTATAATATGGATTTGGAAATTATTATGGCTTCTTATAATATATGTTGTTGCACGGTATATCTTATTCGTATTAGTTTTGTGCTGAAATTTTAGTTATGCTAATTCATATTTGTCATGGAAAAGAAAAACCTGCATTTCGAGACTTTGCAACTGCACGCCGGACAGGAATCGCCCGACGTTGCTACTGGTGCAAGAGCCGTTCCCTTATATCTTACTACATCGTATGTTTTCAACGATTGCAACGAAGCGGCCTCGCGTTTTGCCCTCAATGAGCCCGGCTACCTGTACAGCCGGCTTTCCAACCCCACGCAAACCGTTCTTGAAAAGAGAATTGCTGCTCTCGAGGGGGGTGTTGATGCCCTTGCCGTAGCAAGCGGAGCTGCCGCCATATTTTATGCGATAACAAACATAACCCGTTCGGGCAACCATATCGTAGCTGCAAAAACATTGTATGGCGGGAGTTACAATCTGCTTGCCAACACGCTTGTACAGTACGGTATCGAAACTACTTTCGTAAATCCCGACGATACTGAAAACTTCGAAGCGGCCATAAAGGAAAATACCAGACTTATATTCATAGAGAGTATGGGAAATCCCAACTGCAACATAATAGATATAGGCAAAGTTGCTTCGATAGCTCACCGGCACTCTATACCGCTTATCGTCGATAATACTTTCGCCACTCCGTTTCTGCTGAGACCTGTTTCATTAGGTGCGGATATTGTCGTACATTCCGCCACAAAATTCATAGGCGGACACGGCACAGCTCTCGGCGGGATAATTGTGGACGGCGGAAAATTCGACTGGAAAGGGAACGACAAGTTTCCGCAGATAAACAAACCCGATGCGGGGTATCACGGGGCGGTATTCGCCGATATTGCAGGGAATGCCGCATATATTACGAGGATACGTGCTACTCTGCTGCGCGATACAGGTGCAGCCATATCCCCTGTGAACGCATTTGTCCTGCTGCAAGGATGCGAAACTCTGTCGCTGCGTGTTGAGCGTCATGTTTTCAATACGATGAAAGTCGTGGAATTCCTGTCCGTCCATCCAAAGGTGGCGCAGGTAAACCATCCGTCCATGTCGTACCGCCGCGATAATGAGTTGTACAAAAGGTATTTTCCGAATGGCGGCGGTTCGATATTTACATTCGACATAAAAGGGGGTAGCGATGAGGCGAAGAGGTTTATCGACGGGCTGAAACTTTTTTCTCTGCTGGCAAATGTCGCGGATATGAAAAGCCTCGCCATACACCCGGCAAGTACTACCCACAGCCAGTTATCGGATGCGGAACTGAAGGAACAGGGAATACTCCCCTCCACAATACGCCTGAGCATAGGGACGGAGCATATCGACGATATTATAGCCGATATTGAACAGGCTTTGGCTCTGGTATAAGTAATAAACCGTATAAATAAAAACGGCATACGTTCTTTTTAACAGGAATGTATGCCGTTCTTCATATACTTTTTCTGCGATTTATCTTGTAAGGAGGGGGAGCGCAAAATGAGAATCTCTCATTGTTCCCTGACTTACCGCCCGACAATCTTATCATGCCGTCGCCCGTTTTATAAGGAGTATCATCTTTATCGACAGGTCGAAAAAGACAATCTTTCCGTTTGCATTTTGCGATATGTCGCGCTCGGCGCAACTTAACGCCTCCATAATCTCTATTACGTTTTTTTCGTTTATGAAAGGGGAGAAACGCACCGAAAAGTCCCTTTCCCTGCGCGTCATATAGGTAAGTGCCGATACGCGGGTGTTGTATATGTAATTCTCGCGCAACATGCGCTGGGAATATTGCAGGAAGCGTTTTTCGGCTTCGCGCCCGAGTGAGCCGACTTCGTCGCTCCAAGCCTTCATCTCTTTTATGCGACGGGCGTATGCATTGCGCATCATCGACACAAACAGATTGAAAAACTTTTCATTCTCTTCGGTCTGCTGCATGACCTCCACGGCTTTGCGGTAACTGCCGTTGGAGATACGGGCAACTTCCGCGGCATCTTCTGCCTCGAGCGAGAAGCGTTGCTGAAGCCGGGCGGAAAGCAGTTCGTCGGACACTGTCTTGAACGGCAGTATGCGGGTTCGGGAGAGTATCGTAGGCAGCACTCTTTCGGGATTGTCGGAAACCAATATAAAGACGGTCTTGTCGTAGGGTTCTTCTATCAACTTAAGGAGGCTGTTGGCACACTCCGTCCGCATCGACTCGGGAGACCACATTATCAGTATCTTGTATTCCGACTCGAAACTTTTATAACTGAGTTTCCGTATTATCGCGCCTGCTTCGTCGGCATATATATATAACTGCGAATTGCCGCTGTTTATGGCTTCTGTCCATTTTTCGCGCGACAGGTAAGGTGTTTGGGAGAGGGCATCGCGCCACTCGGCGATATAATCGTCGGAACAGCCGCTACGTCGTTTGTCCGATTTATATACGGGATATGAATAGTGTACGTCGGGGTGCATCATATTCGTCATCTGACGGCATGACGGACATACTCCGCACGCATCGTCTTCGCCGCGCGAGGTGCAGTTCAGATAACGGGCATAGGCTATCGCCATGCCCAACTTGCCTACTCCCGACGCTCCGCAAAACAGCCATGCCTGCGGCACTCTGCCTTCCTTTACGGTGCGGACAAGTTGCCTTTTTATCTCTTCGTGCCCTATTATATCTCTGAAAAACATCTGCCTGTTCAATATACGGCCTTTGCTATTCGATATACGCTGTCGGTAGCCATCATGGAATAGAAGTGTATGCTCGGGACGCCTTGCGCCTTTAGCTCGCGCGCCTGCATTGTCCCCCACTCTACGCCTACTTCAACCGCTTGCTTGTTGTCCTTGCATTTGCCGAGTTCTACGGCCAACGCTTCGGGTAAATCCACATGAAATACCTTAGGCAGTACGGTAAGCTGGTTCACGAGGTTTATCGGTTTTATTCCGGGTATTATCGGAACGGTTATTCCGGCTTCCCTGCATTTATCTACAAATGCGAAATATTTTGCATTGTCGAAGAACATCTGCGTAACGACATATTCCGCTCCGGCATCGACTTTCGCCTTGAGCCGCATCATATCCTGTTCCATATTCGGAGCTTCGTCGTGTTTTTCGGGATACCCTGCCACTCCGTATGAAAACGGTGTTGTTATGGTTGTCTTGCTGCCGTCGAGGAAATACCCCTGATTGAACAGGTTTACCTGCTGCTGCAACTCTATCGCATGGGAATATCCGTCGGGCAACGGTGTGAAATACTGTTCGTGCTTAGCCTTGTCGCCGCGCAATATCAGCAAGTCGTATATGCCGAGGAAATTAAGGTCGATAAGGGAATACTCTATCTCGTATTTCGAGAATCCGCTACATATTATATGCGGTACGGCTGTTATACCGTATCGGCTCTGTATCGCTGCGGCTATCGCAACTGTCCCGGGGCGGTTGCGCGTTATGACACGTTTGAACAACCCGTCGTCGGTATCCTTATATACGTACTCGCTTCGATGCGTAGTTATGTTTATGTATTTGGGATCGAACTCCCTCAATTTGTCTATTGTTGCATAAACCGATGCTATGCTGTTGCCTTTCAGCGGAGGAAGCACCTCGAACGAGAATGCCGTGCTCTTGCTGTTTTTTATATGCTCTATTACTTTCATGTATGTAGTATATACCGCTTTGTTATCGCATCACAAAGTTAATATTTTATCGCCGTATATTGCAACTTATTTTTTTCATTTACAGGGAGAGCGAATGGATACTCCGGAGGATTGCCTCTATTTTTTGCCGTGGCATTTCCGTATGCTGGGGAATCGGGACGGTTGTTTCGCACCTTCGCGGAGTGAATATGGTTTAGCGATTGAGAATTAACCGTATTATCTCTTTTGCAGGTTTTAATATTAACCTTTTTTTAAGTACCTTTGCGGCCGAATTGAGCCTCTTGTGAAAAGAGGCGTTTTAATCGGATTATGAGATTTGACGAATTGGATTTGGAGCCTGAAGTTCTCGAGGGGTTGGATGCGATGAATTTCAGGGAGACCACCCCCATACAGGAACTTACCATACCTGCCGTATTGAAGGGGCGCGATATTATCGCCTGCGCACAGACCGGTACGGGGAAAACGGCGGCCTACATCCTGCCGCTGCTTAACCTGCTTACGAGAGACAAGAATCCGGGCAATACCGTAAGAGCCATAATTATAGCCCCGACGAGGGAACTTGCGGGACAAATAGACATGCAGCTGGAGGGGTTTTCGTATTTCCTTCCCATATCCACGTTATCGGTTTCGGGCGGCGGAGACGGTGCTCAATGGGACCAGCAGAAAAGAGCTTTCATTAAAGGTGCGGATATTGTAATAGCCACACCGGGGAGGATGATTTCGCATTTGCAGAACAGCAACATTTCGTTGTCGGGCGTAAAATATCTGATTCTGGATGAAGCTGACAGGATGCTGGACATGGGATTTTATGACGATATAATGAAGATTGCCGGCTCACTGCCTGCAAAACGTCAGACGCTGCTCTTTTCGGCCACGATGCCTGCAAAGATAAGACAACTCGCTAAAAGCATCTTGAACAATCCGCAGGAGATAAACGTGGCCATATCTAAGCCTAACGATGCAATAAGGCAAATGGCATATATCTGCTATGAGCCTCAGAAAATGGGACTGATAGAACATATATTCTCCACTCCCATAAAGTCCAAGACCATAATATTTTCGTCATCAAAACAGAGGGTAAAGGAACTGGCGTACAAACTCAAACGGATGAAATACAACGTCCGTCCCATGCACTCCGATTTGGAACAGTCGGAACGCGACAGCGTAATGCTCGATTTTAAGAACGGGAAGATAGATATTCTCGTGGCGACCGATATTGTTGCAAGAGGGATAGATATTACCGATATAGGTCTTGTAATAAATTTCGACATTCCGCACGACCCTGAAGATTACATTCACCGCATAGGGCGTACGGCAAGAGCCAATGCCGAGGGGGAAGCTATTACATTTGTATCGGAAAAGGAACAGGGCAAGTTTTATCGAATAGAAAAGTTCCTCGACAAGGAGATTGAAAAGCTCCCTGTTCCCGAAGGGTTGGGCGATGCACCGGAATACAGGCCGTCCACAGGAGAAAAGAAAAAAAGATTTCACAACAGACGCCCCGGAAACAGGAGCAAAGACAGAAGTAAGAGAAACAGAAGGCGTAACAGCACCGGAAACGAACCGAAACCGACTTCTCAAAATTAACGCCGCAGTTATACGGCATTTTTACAGGCACCAATTAATAGCGGCTTCCCGCCAAAAAACAGGAAGCCGCTTTAATTATATGTTACACGGCGGCTGTTGCTTGCGCCGCATTCTTTTTTCCGTATCCCGTCAGAACCTTACGCCCAATGTAACGGTTATCGCATTCTGCTTGCTCTTTATTTCGGACGAGCCGGGAATCAGCGTCGTTCCGTCATTGTAGAACAACGGGGAGAATGCGAACATGTCGGACTTCTGATAATAGTGCTGGTATGCCAAATCCACATTGAATGCTGAGAATCTGTACCCTATGCCGCAACTGTAATACGATGCGTTGCCGGGCAACATGTAGGTTGTCTGCATTCCGGATATGGGGACTTCGACATTGACATTCTTCAAATCGGCCTTTACCGGCGACAGTTGTATTGCGTACCCCGCCCTTAAACTCAAAGCGTTAGTAACACGATATTCCAACCCCACCTTTATATTGTTTCCAGCTCTGAACTGCGTTTTGTAGAATTCGTTTTCTATCGGGAACGGGTCGCCGTTGTTCTCCTTCATCTTCATACGGTTGTATGCTACGTACTGGTACTCGGCGCTAAGTATTCCCTTCTTCCCTATTATGTATGCGGCACCTGCCTGAAAGCTCCACGGAGTCTGTATCTTTATCCTGTTGGACACTATCTGCGGCACCGTCTGGGATGAACTTACCCTTACGTTCGAAGAGAGCGTATTTTGAAAATACACCGATGCATCCATCGTCTGCGTAATATTGTAATATACGGGGGTATGTATGGCGAATCCGAGTCGGAGAAAATCGGCAGCACGTGCTATTATCCCGAATTTTCCACTAATGCCAGTTCCTCGCATATTGTAATATGTGGAATAGTCGAAATCCGAACCCGTTATGTCTCCTGCGATATTCCCGTCGTCATAATACCCGGTCGTACCGAGCAGCGATTCTTGATACAATACTGTACGTGTAACACTTAAATCGCGTATGGACAATGCCGCACCGAAGTATATACGGTCGTTTACGTTTCCCCCGAAATTGATTGTGTATTCGTCGTTACGCCCGTCTTCGTATATCGTATTAATCGAACTTCCTATGCTTTTCGAAGGGTCGAAGAGGCCGTAGTATGTCGATGCTCCGTCAGAGACGGGAGAGATTAAATAGGACTGGTATCCCAATATCGACACCCACGGGGCGGCAGACTGGTAATAAGCATCGAATTCTTTTGTAACGGCCAAATCGGTGGACGGGATTCCTCTCGTTACACATTCGAGGTAATTGGTAAAGGAAGAACCGAGTTTAAGGTTTGCCCCGCGGAACGTGCGGTTGTACGATACGGGACGGTTATATGTCAATCCGATGTTGAAACTCAGCAATCCTTTGTGCTTGCCGGTAAAGAATGTTCCAACTATGCCTGTATTGTCGAAAGTAAATACGCTGTTCGTCGCGGTCGCGGCACCTTTCGAGGCATTGTGGTTCCACTGTCCTCCCATTGTGAGGGTAAACTCGGAACTGCGATATACGCCTATTCCGGCAGGGTTTTGCGAAAGCGACGATATATCGCCTCCCAATGCGCAAAACGCCCCGCCCATCGCGACATATCGCGACGACCCTTTTATCTGGTTGAAAGATATGTTATAGGCATCCAATGCATTTTGCGCCGTCGCCGATATTGCAAGCATAATACATGCTGCCGCCATTGCTGTTTTTTTCATCTTTTCGGGAATCTGTATTTATCGTAAGGCGTCAGACTTTTTCCGACGCCTTGCTACATGATGTTTCAATTATTTTATCGTCTTTTGTCTCGTAATTCGCTATCTGCTGCCCCTGCCGCCGATATTGCTTCCTCCGCGCGTCCCTACTGGTGCACTGCTGCGGATTCCGCCTCCGCCTCCCACTGACGGTGAGGTCTGGCGGTATGTGTTGTTCTGGGGCGTATAGCTCGGCCGTACATACGAGCCTCCGGATACCGAACTGTTGCGGTTTGAACCGCCGGATGATGTACGTCCTCCGTAAGAGCGTGTTCCGGTTGTGGTACGATTTCCGGAATATATGCCTGTGGAGATACCGTTGGACGGACGCGTATATTCGTATCGCGTAGCACCGTCGGTACGGCCTCCCGTTCCCACCGAACTGCCCGGGGTATATCTGCCTCCGTAATTACCTGCGGGACGATATGACGGATATGACGGAGCAGGATGCGGCCGCGGCGGACGGTAATGCGGCGGGTACGGCGGATAATACGGGTAGTACGGATAATATGGATTCCAATACCACGACATGTTCCAACCCCACGTGGGATACCAATACGTGTTCCAACCCCACCAGTTGTTGTATCCGTATGTCCACCCCCACGGCGTATAGAACGGATCGTACCATGACGAACCTGTTATATATACGTTCGTGGACGACGGATAATAACTGTCATAATCGTCTATCAGATAGAGCGTATTATATTCCGAATCGAGGATATATGTCCCTGTTTCGGGGTTATGGAAACGCCGTATCAGTTCGGAATAGTTTATGTCGCCTATATCATCGCTTTGACGAACGACTTCCATACCCTGCTTTATTTCTGACGAATAGGATGCTATCGTATCACCTGCCGAATATGTCGCGGTATCGTACGTGGTTGTTGAATACCTGCGGTTATACGCATCGACGTCGAAATCATTGCTCGGCGCTTCCGTTACGGGGGATTCGGTTACTTTGGTTTCCGTTACCGGCGTTTCGGTAACCGTGTATGTCCGCACCTCTTCGGCTCTCTCCTTGCGCATCTTCTCCACTATCTCGTCCTTGTCGCTCGGAGAATAGTATATGTCGTCTTCCGGAACGTACCGCTGCGAAAAGGCGGTAAAGAGCGTAAACAACGCGCATATTATGCTTATCGTATTTTTCATGTCTATAAACCTTAAGTTAATATTTGGACTATTATGCCGGTATTTGGTTTAAATGTCCGACCATATAAATATGTTCACGATACATTTACGCAATATTGTCCGCCTTGCGCATAATAATCCGATTGCTAATATAATACCTTAACCGTTATAAGAAAAACATAAAATTACAATAAAAACAAAAGAGAGAGAGACTGTCGATAATCGCATCGGGGTCTCTCTCCTTTCAAAGGGAAGTCATGGCCAATTTTACGTAAGTGGATATTATTCTGTCCGTATAGATATATTCAGAGCTTTAAGGAGTTCACCTGTTGGCCGGCGACTTCACCTCCCATCAAAAAAAACAAAAGTATATATTAAACAACACAATAGTATCGGTCTGGCTTATACTGCTTCGCGCAATCTGCGTCGTTCGCAGTAACGGCGGCATTGTCCGCATATGTCATATCCCAACATCGCGCCCAATATGAAGTCTTCTTCGGGTGTAAGCTCGTTCAACGGACGTATTGTCATATGCCGTATGGCTGTTATACATTCCGGTCGCCCGAAAAACAGATTTATCTTGTCGGCGTTTACGTACTGTATGCAAAAATCTATATTCTGCTTCGTCAGCCTTTTCTCGACAAAATCCTGATATTTTTTCGGCATAGTGTACAATACCATGTTTCGGACTCCTTTTTTGTATTCGTACAAATGATTTAAAAAGACCTTTATCTCGGCGGAACATGTACAAGAGGTTATCATGCGGCAGTTGTTTATGAATTTATTCCTTTAAGCCAGTTTTCTATCCTTTCCGATGTTTTTTCCGACTCGTTGATTTCGTCTATCGGCAATCCTACAAATTTTCCGTCCACTACGGCAAATGACGATGTAAAACGATAATCCGAGATATCGACCTTATTTCCTACGAATCGGGCACCGCTCTCTTTCAACTCATCGTACAGCAGTCCTATTCCGTCGCAAAACGTGTCGCTGTACGATTCCGAATCTCCGCATCCGAAAAGGGCTATTTCTTTATCTGCCAAATCGCACCCTTTCAATATTTTTATTGCACTGTACCAATCATCCTGCAATTCGCCCGCACCCCATGTGGAGGTTCCGAGTATCAAAAAATCGTATGGGGCTACTTTGTCGGCACTGATACCGGCTGCATCATGGATATCGCCCGAGGATATTCCCAACTTTGCTGCTATAGTGTTTGCCACGGTTTCTGTCATTCCGGTCGTTGAACCGTAAAATATTCCTGTTTTTTTCATTGCAGTTTGTTTTTTGTTACCGACAGCAAAGTAAGCCTCCTTTTTACTGCGTCCCAATACCTACATTATGTCATTTTTCAGTGCCCTTATACCATATATGCGCTAATCGGCCGCTTGTATCCGATTATTTAATGCCGCATTTCGGTATTCAAAACCGCACCTCAAAGACTCGCAACGTAAAAGATTCGCGGCACGGCCAAACAAAAACAGGAATTAATTGTAGTTATAATGTACGAAGTTTTACATGTAAACTCTGTTTGTTGCCAACATACAAACTATATTAATACTATTGTTATGAAAAAGAGAAGATTGTTATTGTCGATTTTTGTTATCGGATTCGGTACTGTTATGGCTCAGCACCATGGCATGAAACATCATCACGCGAGCGGTATGCAGGAAACCGCCGTTGTCGAGGGAATTGGTGTCGTTCCGGTATATAAGGTACTGGTAACGCAAAGCGGGAAAGCCATGTCGGCGAGGGATTGGGCGAGCATGAAAACGATGAAAATGCAGGAAATTCTGAATCTTGACAATAAACAGGCCGAAAGACTTTACAAAGTGAATCTGGGCTGGGCAAAGGACACGCGGAGCTACCATGCCGAGAAACACGCCATGAAGGACAAACAGATAAAAAAAATGATGAAGCGCGAAAAGAAATTTACCGAAACGCTATCGCCCACACAACTCGCGGCATACAACAGTTGGAAAAAGCAGAACCGTATGAGCATGGATGTAAAGTCGTGCAAAATGAAAGGGCATGGCAAACGGATGATTATAAGTTGCCGCGGCGAGCATTTCAACGATTATTGAAATTACGCGCACCTGTATCATTTCGGACAAATAATATGATTTCATGCGAAAAGCGGAAGATTGATTCTTTCCGCTTTTTCTGTTTACTGCCGTTATGCAGAACAGGCTATAATTAGTTTTCACGTATTAAAAATTGAATCCGCGGGGTATTGCCGTCTTAATCAAATATGCTAACTTCGCAGGGAGAAATAAAAATTGGAAAACGGTTCTTCGGTTTCTTACCGGACAAAAAGATTTCCTTTCATGGCAAAAAGCAAAACGGTATATGTCTGTTCTTCCTGCGGAGCCGATTCGCCCAAATGGCTCGGCAAATGTCCCGTTTGCGGAGAATGGAACAGTTATGTTGAAGAGATAGTGGCGACCAAACAACAACAGCCGCATGGGGGTTCGCTATCGTCGGGGGCTAAACAGAAGCCTCTCCGCATAAATGAGATTGAAGAAGGGCGCGAGATTCGCATAGACCTTAAAGATAACGAACTGAACAGGGTTCTTGGTGGCGGACTGGTAAAAGGGTCGATGGTGCTTATCGGCGGAGAACCCGGCATAGGAAAATCGACGCTGCTGCTTCAAACCGCCCTCAGGCTTGACGGAGTAAGGATTCTGTACGTATCGGGCGAAGAGAGCATGAGCCAGTTGAAGATGCGCGCGTCGAGGCTCGGCATTGAAAACGGCGACTGCTACATAGTATGCGACACATCGCTCGAAAGCGTATGTACCCATATAAAAAACATATCTCCACAACTGGTTATTATCGACTCGATACAGACAATATCGAGCGACATGCTCGAATCGTCGGCAGGCAGCGTGTCGCAGGTTCGCGAATGTGCTGCAGCCATTTTGAGGGTTGCCAAAGAGAATGATATTCCCGTAATGCTTATAGGCCATATAAACAAAGAGGGGAGCATAGCCGGCCCTAAGGTATTGGAGCATATTGTCGATACCGTCCTTCAGTTCGAAGGAGACCGACATTACATGTACAGGGTTCTGCGTTCGATAAAGAACCGCTTCGGGAGTACATCGGAACTGGGTATTTACGAAATGCGCCAAAACGGATTGCGGGAAGTGGAAAATCCGTCGGAGTTGTTATTGTCGCAGTCGCACGAGGGGATGAGCGGTGTTGCTGTAGCTGTTGCAATTGAGGGAATGAGGGCGTTCCTCATCGAGACGCAGTCGCTTGTAAGCAGCGCGGTTTACGGAACGCCGCAGCGGTCGGCCACGGGTTTCGACTCGCGGCGTATGAACATGCTCCTTGCCGTACTCGAAAAACGGGTGGGATTCAAACTTGCACAGAAAGACGTATTTTTGAATATTGCCGGCGGGATAAAGGCGAACGACCCGGCCATGGATCTTGCCGTGATAAGCGCAATACTCTCCTCGAATACCGACATAGCCATAGAAACAGGTATCTGCATGACGGGAGAAGTGGGTCTTTCGGGCGAGATACGACCCGTAAACCGCATCGAACAACGCATATCGGAAGCGAGCAAACTCGGTTTTAGAAGGATGATTATTCCGGCCAACAACATAAAAGGCGAAGAGTTACGCAAATTCGCGATAGAAGTCGTTCCGGTAAGACGGGTCGAGGAGGCTTTCAGACAAATTTTCGGATAACCCCGTATTAAAGGAACATGATTAAAGAGTGCGACATTCGAGTAATACCGGAAACTGCGGCGAGGGAAGATAACATAAAAAGGCATGTATCGGCTCTGCTGGCGGTAAATTACGGCGACATCTGCGCCGTAAGGGTTCTGAAACGCTCGATAGATGCGCGGAAGCGCGACATATTCGTAAATCTCAGAGTACGGATATATATAAATGAGATTCCTCAAGATGCGTCTTATCCGGTTCGGGAATACGGCGACGTGTCGGGCAAGCCACAATGCATAGTGGTAGGTGCAGGCCCTGCGGGGCTTTTTGCGGCTCTCCGCCTGATAGAATCGGGTGTCAGGCCGATACTGCTCGAACGGGGTAAGGATGTTCATTCCCGACGTATTGACATAGCGAAAATAAGCCGCGAGCATGTTGTAAATCCGGAATCGAACTATTCGTTCGGCGAAGGCGGCGCAGGGGCTTTCTCCGACGGCAAGCTCTACACACGCAGCAAAAAACGGGGGTCGGTACAACGGATACTGGAAATACTCTGTCAGTTCGGGGCGTCCGAAGCAATACTGTCGGATGCACACCCGCACATCGGTACCGACAAATTGCCAAAAATCATAGAGAATATCCGCAAACAGATAATTGCATCGGGAGGCGAAGTATTGTTCGGCAAAAAGATGACACGCCTCATTGTAAAAGGAAACGAAGTAACGGGTGCCGTCTGCTCCGACGGCAGCGAATATGCCGGTAAGGTAATCCTTGCCACGGGACACTCCGCCCGCGATGTTTACCGTTATCTGTCGGACAACAGAATTGAAATGGAGCAAAAGGGGTTTGCCGTAGGCGTTCGGCTCGAACACCCGCAGCATCTTCTCGACTGCATCCAGTATCACAGCCGCAACGGACGCGGGGAGTTTTTACCGGCTGCCGAATATTCGTTCGTAACGCAGGTAAAGGGACGCGGGGTTTATTCGTTCTGCATGTGCCCCGGCGGGTTTGTCGTTCCCGCTGCAAGTTCGCCGCAACAGATTGTAGTAAACGGCATGTCTCCTTCAAACAGAGGCTCGCGCTGGGGTAATTCGGGTATGGTTACGGAAATACGGCCTGAAGATCTTGATGATTTTGCCACACACGGCATATTGCGCGGCGTTGCTTTTCAGGAAGAACTCGAGTCGATGTGTTATGCCAACGGACGCGGGCAGACGGCTCCGGCTCAGAGAATGGCCGATTTCGTAAACGCCCGCCTGTCATCGTCGTTACCGCAAACATCTTACACGCCGGGGATAATATCGAGCCCACTGCATTTCTGGATGCCGAAAAATATAGCAGAGCGCCTGCGCATTGGATTCTCGGTATTTGGCAAATCGGCACACGGGTTCTTGACGAACGAAGCGATTGTGATAGGTGTTGAGACGAGAACTTCATCGCCGGTACGCATTGTCCGCGATGCGGAGAGTCTGAATCATGTAAGGCTGAAAGGGTTGTTCCCGTGCGGAGAGGGCGCGGGTTATGCCGGGGGGATAGTATCGGCGGCAATAGACGGGGAGCGTTGCGCCGAATCGCTTGCGGCATCGCTTTAAGCAACTGCCGGGGAATATCTTGTGCATTTACGTCTGTAAGGGATGCTTTTTACTGCATTTGCTCCGCCATATCTGTTTTCCGATAAACTGTGGTTCTGTAAATCCATATAAAAATTTCCTACCTGCTTGCGGTATAGTCTATTGCATTTATTAGTAATTTCGCGGCTGGAAATAAAAAACACAAAACAAATGGTCTCTTTTTACATTTCACTTGTTCTGCTTGTTGCCGGATACTTTGTTTACGGAAAGTTTGTGGAGAAAGTGTTCGGCGCATCTGCCGACAGGAAAACTCCGGCCGTGGAACACCCCGACGGCGTGGATTATATTGCTTTGCCGGGATGGAAAATATTTATGATTCAGTTTCTGAACATTGCCGGGCTCGGACCTATTTTCGGCGCGATAATGGGGGCGAAGTTCGGCCCTGCTTCTTTCTTGTGGATTGTGTTCGGGTGTATCTTCGGCGGCGCAATGCACGATTATCTCTCGGGTATGCTTTCGCTGCGCAACAACGGGGAGAGCCTCCCTTCTACCGTAGGCCGTTATCTGGGCAACAAGGCTCAAACGGCAACCCGCATTTTTACCGTTCTGCTGCTTATACTTGTGGGGGTGGTTTTCGTCTCGGGGCCTGCCGAACTGCTGGCCTTTCTGACGCCTGAATATCTGGACGGGACTTTCTGGCTTTACGTGATACTCGGGTATTATCTGATAGCGACACTTTTCCCCATCGACAAGATAATAGGGCGCATTTACCCCATATTCGGATTCGCCCTTCTGTTTATGGCCATAGGGATTTTGGTAATGCTTATCGTGCACAACCCGGATATTCCAGAAATAACCGACGGTTTGAAGAACTGTTATCCCAACCCCGAGAAGAATCCCATATTCCCGATGATGTTCGTAAGTATTGCCTGCGGTGCCATATCGGGATTCCATGCCACTCAATCGCCGCTTATGGCAAGATGCATGACAAACGAAATGCAGGGGCGCAAAATATTTTACGGCGCGATGATTACCGAAGGTATAGTAGCCCTTATCTGGGCTGCTGCCGCTTCGTACTTCTTTTCACCGGAAGGTCAGGCATTCTTCAATGTTACCGACCCTAACATAAACGGCGACGCCTCTATAATAGTAAACAAAATATCATACGGATGGCTCGGCGTGGTCGGTGGTTTTCTTGCCGTTCTCGGAGTTATTGCGGCACCCATAACTACGGGGGACACTGCTTTCCGCTCGGCCCGCCTCATAATCGCAGACTTCCTTAACATGCCGCAAAAGGAGATAAAGAAGAGACTTGTTATTTCAATACCGATGTTTGTTGTGGCAATCCCCATATTGCTTTACAGCATAAACGACAAGGACGGGTTTGAAATAATCTGGCGTTATTTTGCATGGAGCAATCAGGTATTGGCCGTAATAACCCTGTGGACTCTCACCATGTTTTTAGGCAGGAAGAAAGGGTATTACTGGTTGATTACTATTATCCCTGCAATATTCATGACGTTTATTGTTTTGCTGTTTATTCTCTTCTCGAACGTGGGAGCCGGCATGCCGTACAATTCGGCAGTAATAACAAGCGCGGCAATAAGTCTGCTTGCCGGAGGATACGCAATAAAATGTCTCGTAAACAAAAGCAATCGGATTACAGAAGATATTTAAACACATTATCTTTTACATATCGATACAAAAATGGACAACTGCGACAAGCGATTATCATCCATAAGATAATCGCTTGTTTTTATTTTAAAACTAAAACTCAAAAGCCTGTTTGCTAAAAACAATATACAAGAAGCCTTAATTTTTTATCTGCAAAATGTTTGTTTTTCTCTTTTTTTTTGTAATCTTGCAATCAATATCTGACAATATTTGCAAAATAAAACAAATAGGCGACAACCCCACAATGTAAATGGTATTTGTTTAAAATTGTTTTTTCAGTATCTTTGCAACAGCGAAATACCGCAAAAGCAAGCAGTTGGGACAAGACGACGATACATATTCGCAAACACCTGAAACTGAACTGCTTTTACAGAAAACGCATTAAACAAAACACTGAATGTGTAAGTTTATTCTCTTGTAACGAACTTAGGAAATTCGATTAAGAGTAGGGAATAACGGAACTATTTACACCGTCGTATCCTTAAGGACAATGGATATAGGCGTGGTGATTGTCGCTTATTTTATGCTCTGAGGTTTCCTAAGGCCTGTTACAGTAAAATAGCTTCAAACGCCACGCTTTCTTTATTGTAGGGAATATTTATGCAAGTGTTAAAGCTGACTTAAATGTTACTTGTCAAGCAGAAGCGGACGTTACTTTAAAAACAAGAAACAGGTCTTTTATTCCGCGCAAACGGAACGTGTTACAAATACGTGAACCTGCAAGAGATAAAACGCA
The DNA here is from genome assembly GCA_017694415.1 of Candidatus Caccoplasma merdipullorum. Classification (GTDB taxonomy): domain Bacteria; phylum Bacteroidota; class Bacteroidia; order Bacteroidales; family G3-4614; genus Caccoplasma_A; species Caccoplasma_A merdipullorum. The sequence goes on along the minus strand of JADIMW010000015.1, from coordinate 6,524 downwards.
AAAGCAGAAATACTACAACTATGAAAAATGAAATACAGATGCTTAAAAGCATTTAAAGTCGGGATTCGAAAAGCGGTAGCTGAACAGAGAGGGGCATCCTGCTCGAATACGACATGCATGGAGCTGTGCCAAAACGGATGTTTGGCACAGCTCCATGCAATATACGGGTATATGAAAACAGAATTGACACATTGCAATATTACATGCAGGAGCGTTCCGTTGTTTATAAAAAATTTGTAATTAGGTTGTCGGGTGTGTCGCTTACATGCCAAAACACATAAACAGTCTTACCTCCGACGCATGTTATAACTTATATGATTTCTGGTCGAAACGAGCAAAACGACATCATGCACGCCGTAATGGAAAAAAGAGATGCGCCCCTATTGTCCAAACCGCACATAATATTTGCAATTAAGCACGATTTTAGGTAACTTCGCGCACGATTTTTAGAAACACTACTATGCAGAAAAAGTTCGCCGAATATAACAAGTTCGATTTATCGGAAATAAACAAAGAGGTGCTGAACAAGTGGGACCGCGAAGACGTGTTCCGCAAAAGTTATGAAGAACGCGAAGGCGCCCCGTCGTTCGTATTTTACGAAGGGCCTCCTTCGGCAAACGGAATGCCCGGTATCCACCACGTAATGGCCAGAACCATAAAGGATATATTCTGCCGTTACAAAACCATGAAAGGTTTTCAGGTAAAGCGCAAGGCCGGATGGGATACTCACGGATTGCCTGTTGAACTGGGTGTTGAAAAGAAACTCGGAATAACCAAAGAGGATATAGGCAAAACCATATCTGTTGCAAAATACAACTCGGAGTGTCGCACCGAGGTAATGAAATATACCAAAGAATGGGAAGACCTTACCCACAAAATGGGATACTGGGTGGACATGAAAGACCCGTACATTACATACGACAACCGTTATATCGAAACTCTTTGGTGGCTGTTGAAACAACTTTACGGAAAAGGTTTGCTTTACAAAGGCTATACCATACAACCCTACTCTCCTGCCGCAGGGACGGGTTTGAGCTCGCATGAACTCAACCAGCCCGGATGTTATCGAGATGTCAAAGACACGACAGTTGTCGCACAGTTCAAGATAAAGAACCCGAAAAAGGAGATGTGCGAATGGGGTACTCCCTATTTCCTCGCATGGACAACGACACCGTGGACACTCCCTTCGAACACTGCCCTTTGTGTAGGGAACTCGATAGACTATGTTGCCGTACGTTCATACAACGGATACAGCGGCAAACCCATTACCGCAATACTGGCAAAGCAACTTGTTGCGGCTCATTTCAACCCGAAAGGGGAGAATGCTCCGTTGGAAGAATATAAACCGGGAGACAAGATTATCCCGTATCAGATAGTGGCGGAATACAAGGGCAAAGATCTTGTAGGAATGGAATACGAACAGCTTATCCCGTGGGTAAACCCCGGAGAGGGCGCATTCAGGGTAATTCCCGGCGACTATGTAACGACTGAAGACGGAACCGGTATAGTCCATATAGCCCCCACATTCGGTGCAGACGACGCGCAAGTTGCCAAAGCCGCAGGCGTACCGCCGCTGCAAATGGTAAACAAAAAAGGCGAATTGCGTCCGATGGTCGATATGACAGGTAAATTTTACCTGCTTGACGAACTCGACGAAGAGTATGTAAAGAACAACATAAATACGAAACTTTACAAAGAGTACGAAGGACGTTTCGTAAAAAACGCCTACTCCCCCACTCTTACCGATAAGGACGAAACGCTCGACATATCGCTGTGTATGATGATGAAAACCTCCGATAAGGCTTTCAAAATAGAGAAACACGTACACAACTATCCTCACTGCTGGAGAACAGATAAACCTGTACTTTATTATCCGCTCGACAGTTGGTTTATCCGTTCTACCGCCAGCAAGGAGAGAATGAGCGAACTGAACCGCACGATAAACTGGAAACCGGAATCGACAGGAAGCGGTCGCTTCGGCAAATGGCTGGAAAACCTCAACGACTGGAATCTTTCGCGCAGCCGCTTCTGGGGTACTCCGCTGCCAATATGGAGAAGCGAAGAGGGCGAAGAAAAATGTATCGGTTCGGTTGAAGAACTGTACGGCGAAATAGAGAAATCGGTGGCTGCCGGATTCATGACGGAAAATCCGTATAAAAAAGCGGGATTCGTACCGGGGGAATATGATAAGGAGAACTACGACAAGATAGATTTGCACCGTCCGTATGTAGATGACATAATACTCGTATCGGACAGCGGCAAACCGATGAAACGCGAAAGCGACCTTATCGACGTTTGGTTCGACTCCGGTGCAATGCCTTACGCACAGATTCATTATCCTTTCGAGAACAAGGAACAGTTCGATGCCAAACAGATATTCCCGGCAGATTTCATAGCGGAGGGTGTCGATCAGACACGCGGCTGGTTCTTCACGCTGCACGCAATAGCCACAATGGTTTTCGACAGCATAGCATACAAAGCCGTAGTATCGAACGGACTCGTCCTCGACAAAAACGGCAACAAGATGTCAAAACGTCTCGGCAATGCCGTAAACCCGTTCGGAGCAATAGAGAAATACGGTTCCGACCCTCTGCGCTGGTACATGATAACCAACTCGTCGCCTTGGGACAACCTGAAATTCGACGAAGACGGCGTTGAAGAGGTAAGGCGCAAGTTCTTCGGGACACTTTACAACACATATTCGTTTTTCGCCCTTTATGCCAACGTGGACGGATTCAATCCCCTCAGCGAAGAGATACCGGTTAATGAACGCCCGGAAATTGACAGGTGGATTATATCGCTGCTCAACACACTTATAAAGGAAGTGGACAAGCAATATTGCGACTACGAACCTACCCGTGCCGGCCGCGCAATAACGGACTTCGTAAACGACAACCTGAGCAACTGGTACGTACGCCTGAACCGCAAGCGTTTCTGGGGCGGAAGCATGGACAAAGACAAGATTTCGGCATACCAGACATTATATACATGTTTGAAGACCATATCCAAACTGATGGCTCCTATATCGCCGTTCTACTCCGACATGCTTTACCGCGACCTCGTATTGGCAGGCGGAGAATCGGAAAAGTCGGTACACCTCTCAAGTTTTCCTGTTGCCGATGAGACCCTTATCGACAAGGAACTGGAAGAGCGTATGCAGATAGCACAGGATATTACCTCAATGGTGCTTGCCCTGCGCCGCAAGGTAAACATTAAGGTACGCCAGCCTCTCACGGCGATAATGATACCCGTAATAAACAGTACGCAAAAGGAACATATCGAGAGCGTGAAGAGACTCGTGCTGAACGAGGTTAATGTAAAAGAGATGAAGTTTGTGGATGATGCCGAAGGAATACTTGTGAAAAAGGTAAAACCCGACTTCAAGAAACTCGGCCCGCGCTACGGGAAAGTCATGAAACAGTTGGCCTCCGCAATAGCGGCAATGAGCCAGAGCGATATTTCTACGCTGGAGAAAACCGGAGAATACACGTTCGATATTGAAGGCAACAGCGCGGTAATAACCAAAGCCGACGTGGAGATAATATCGGAGGACATACCGGGATGGCTCGTCGCCAACGAAGGGAACATAACCGTTGCACTGGACATTACCGTAACGCCCGAACTAAAACAGGAGGGTATAGCCCGCGAGCTTGTAAACCGCATCCAGAACATACGCAAGTCGAACGGATATACGATAACCGACAAAATAAAGGTGGTTGCCGAGAAAAATCCGGAAACCGACGAAGCAATAACGGCATACGGCGATTACATAGCTAAGCAAGTGCTTGCTACCGAAATAACTCTTGCCGACAAAGTGGAAGGCGAATGTACCGACCTCGATTTCGACGGATTTATTCTAAAAATATCAATAACAAAGAGTTAATTGTTTTTGGATATATTCGCAGTATGAGTTATATTTGCCGTAACAACCTCCGTTGCAACGGCACTCCGCATGGCAGAAAAAGTTTGACGATACGGCAGGAAAGCGCAACGGAAGGGAACATTAACTGTAACGACAATGTTATAGTTTGAATTTACGAACAAACATTAAACGAATTCGAATATGGCCGAAAAGACAAGATACTCTGACGAAGAGTTGGAAGAGTTCAAAGTTTTGATTAAGGAAAAACTTGCTGATGCGTACAAATACTACGATTCTTTGAAATCGGCGGTAATGAATGCCGACGGCAACGACACGAGAGATACGTCTCCGACATTCAAGGTTCTTGAAGAAGGTGCGACAACCCTCTCGAAAGAAGAGGCAGGACAATTGGCGCAACGTCAGATGAAGTTTATCCAACACCTCGAAGCTGCATTGATACGTATAGAAAACAAAACATACGGTATCTGCCGCGAAACCGGAAAACTTATACCGAAAGAGAGACTGCGCGCAGTGCCTCATGCAACTCTGTCGGTAGATGCTAAAAACGGCAGGAAGTAAAAGCAGTCCGTCTTCCCGACTATTAAGTTTCTCTTCCGGAAAGCATAAGCCAACATGCTTCTTCGGGACAGGAAGGAACGGTATGGCGGTCGGTCAGGAAAAATAAAACAGAATAGGTCGCCGCACTACGGGAAACCGTTATGCGGCGATACTTTTTACAAACTCGACAGATGGAGAAAGAAACAGCAAAAAATATCCGTTTATGCGCGATAATAATAGCCTGCGTACTGATAATAGACCAAACGGTAAAGATAATCGTCAAAACCAACATGTATCTTGGTCAGGATATAGCAATCACACCGTGGTTTCATATCCTTTTCGTTGAAAACAACGGAATGGCTTTCGGTATGGAAGTGATAAGCAAGCTCTTCCTCTCGCTCTTCCGCATCGCCGCAATAATATTTATAGGATACTACCTTTACAAATTGTCAAAACGGGGAATAGACGCAAACCGCAAATATATCGCAAGCGTCTCGCTGATATTTGCCGGAGCTCTCGGCAACGTAATAGACTGCATGTTTTACGGCATTGTTTTCGACGACCCGTTTCCTCCGTTCACGGCCACGCTGTTTCCCGAATGGGGCGGATACGCTACGTTCCTGCACGGCAGGGTTGTCGATATGCTCTACTTCCCGCTGTTCAGCTTCACATGGCCCGATTGGGTTCCGCAAATTGGCGGAGATGAATTCCTGTTCTTCCGACCGATATTCAACATTGCCGATACGGCAATTACCATAGGGGTTCTGGTAATACTTCTGTTCCAACGCAAATCGCTGTCGAGCGACTTAAAAACTACCGACGACAATGCATAAAAGTTTTCACATCATAATACTCTGCATGATACTCGCATCGGTTGTTGCCGCATGCGGCAAAAGAATGCCCAAAGAGGTTATCGACTCGAAAAAAATGGAAGACCTGCTTATCGACATTCACAAAAGCGAGGCATTCATGGAAAGCGACTATCCCTATTATGCAAAGGACAACAGGAAGGACTCGATAAGAAACGCCATACTGGCAAAACACGGTGTAACCCGTGCCGAGTTCGACACTTCGCTGGTATGGTACGGAATGAATATCGAGAAATATATCGAGATATACAAAAAAGTAATAGAACGCTTGCAGGAAGAGGACAACAAGACCTTGGCTCTGATGCAGGGAGAAAAAGCGAGAACGAATGTTCCGACACGTTCGGGCGACACGGTGGATATATGGAACAATGACCGCTATGCCATATTGGACTGCAATATCGGGAGCAACATAACGACTTTTTCCATATCGTCGGACGACAACTTCAGAGACGGGGACAAATTCATTTTCAAATTCAGGATTACCCCGCTAAACGGAAAAATGCCGCTGTACCCGATAAAGGTTACAATGGCGGCAAAAGACATAAACGATTCCGTAATGTTTGTTGAAAAGGAGATTCGCAAAACCGGATTGGACTCTGTTACCTTAAATACAAACGGCGCCCTGCGTAAAGTTATGGGCAACATATTCGTTACCCCCGAACCGGAATGGACGATAATAAATGCCGACAGCATCAGCCTTACCCGCATACACTTGTAATACCGGAACATTTTTAATAAGCCATGCCGATTAGAGGAATGATATTTCCCGCGCTATGTATTGGAGATGAACGGAGGATAAACCAGACCGTGCTCTTTGACGACGAGGGTGATATAACATGCATTAACCCGTTTATAAACGAAACGGAAGGGACTGTTTATGTAAACGGTACTGCACTGATACTTGATAAAAGGGCAATTCGGCACAAGCCGGAAATAGTCGAGACACTGGGTTCGGCCGTAGGCGGGTTGTACCCGTCGGAAGCCGCAGACAAAATTCTGAAAGAGGAAATTTACGACAAATACAAAACCTGCAACATTAATGATTCCGTTCTGCTTGTTATAGAAGGAGACGAATAACAGCAGAGATTTTAAACCGCTGTTTTACGCAACGGTTGTCCCTAACGGAGAATGCCGCACAAAGGCAAGACGTATTGCGGCAAAACAACGAGGTCGCAGAACGGTTTCACACCGCCTGCGACCTTCTGCTTTTATCGGAATGGTTTTCGCCGATTGGA
>JADIMW010000014.1 GCA_017694415.1 Candidatus Caccoplasma merdipullorum | reverse complement strand
CTAAAAAGGCGAGCGCAGAGACAAATAGAAAACGAAGTTTTCAAATTTGGCTATGCCGAGCCGCATCCTATCTTCGACATAAAGTCAAAGATACTAAAAAGGCGAGCGCAGAGACAAACGAAAAACGAAGTTTTCATATTTGATTATGTACTCACATTCTCTTATATTTGTATATTCGACAAATGCAACATTTAACCCGTATGAAACCGATAAAACTTTTTTATCAAACGCACTGCCCTTTCTGTAAAAGAGCGTTCAACTATATCGACGAGTTGAAAAAACGCCCGGAATATAAAGACATTGTTATCGAAACAATCGAAGAAACGGAACACCCCGACATCGCCGACCAATACGATTATTACTATGTACCAACGTTCTACATCGGAGAAGAAAAAGTACATGAGGGCGGCATATTTCCCAATGAAGTGGAAGATGTATTTAAAAAGGCCTTAGAGGCATAATAAGGCTTCATGTATTTTACTTTGTATCGAAACGTATGTAATATGCGTTTTATGGAACGTATGCTTTATCGTCGTTAAATGCTTAATAACCGTATATTGATAAGATTATATGTTCGGTTTTTAAATCTCCCTTGAATTACAGAAAAAAAATAGAGGATGCAGTATATCTTGCATGCCTCTATTTTTATAATGTTTTATGCCTGTCCGTTTTGCGGATATTTATACTCTGAGTTTTTTAAAGCGCATCGGAGAAATAGGCTTTTGGTAGTTCGCGGCAATTGTATCGCGATGCCATTATCTCGCCGTATGCTCCTGCCGAACGGAGTGCGAATATATCTCCGCGCTCTGCAGCATTCAGTTCTATGGCTTTCCCGAAGCAATCGGACGATTCGCATATCGGACCTACTACGTCATATTCTTCAACGGGTGCTGATGATGTAAGATTCTCTATTTTGTGATATGCCTGATAGAGAGCCGGACGTACAAGATCGGTCATCCCTGCATCCAATATCGCAAATTTCTTGTTTACGCCCTCTTTTACATAGAGCACTCTGGAGATTAGAGAACCGCATTGGCAGATTATTGAACGACCGAGTTCAAAGTGCAGGTGTTGTTTCGGGCGTAATACGAGATATTTTTTGAATGTTTCGATGTATTCGTGAAAGTCCGGAACAGGATTTTCGTCGGGATTGTGATAATCCACCCCGAGTCCTCCGCCTACATTGATACTGTCAACCACTATCATCCGGCGGTAGAATACTTCCTGTATGTCGTTTATTCGAACAGCGAGGCTTCGGAATGCGTCCATATCGGTTATCTGGGAGCCTATATGGAAATGCAGTCCGGTGAATTTTACATTCTTGAGTTCACTCAATTTGTCTAACACCTTGTCGATAAGCGACATATCTATCCCGAATTTGTTTTCGCTCAATCCGGTAGTTATATAACTGTGGGTATGCGCATCGATATTGGGATTTATGCGGAGAGCCACTGTCGCAACTTTCTTCTGTTCTTTGGCAAGTCGGTCTATGTTTTCCAATTCGGGTATGGACTCGACATTGAAACAACTTATTCCTGCCGACAGTGCGAGGTTTATCTCCTTGTCGCTTTTCCCAACTCCGGCAAAGACTATCGTATCGGGTGTGAACCCTGCGCCAAGAGCCGCTTCTATTTCTCCTCCGCTGACGCAGTCGGCTCCGAAACCATATTCGTTTATTATGTTGAGCAGTCTGCGGTTTGCATTTGCTTTTACTGCATAGTGGACATGGTAGTTGTCATGCCCGGCAAGTTCTTCTTTTAGGGAATCGAGCGTTTTTCTAAGCAGCGATATGTCGTAGTAGTAAAACGGCGTTTCTATTTTCGAGAAACTGTTTATCGGAAAATTTGATTTCATTTTTTCGGTTTCTTCGTTTTTTAGAAAAGATGTTTGCTTAACGATTCCAAAGCCCGTTTCTTGTCTTCGGCCTTTATCAGCATGGAGATATTGTAATTGCTTCCTCCGTACGATACCATGCGTACCGGTATGTCTTTCATCGCATCCAGCACTTTGGTCTCGAAACCGATATTATTCCATTCGAGGTCGCCAACTACACAGATTATAACCATGTCTTCATCAACCGTAACGGTACCGAATTTTTTGAGGTCGTCGATTATCTCGTTCAGATATTTGGTATTGTCTATCGTTACCGATACTCCAACCTCGGATGTGGTTATCATATCGATAGCTGTGCGGTAACTTTCGAATATCTCGAATACTTTGCGCAGGAATCCGTAAGCAAGCAACATGCGCCCCGACTTTATCTTTATTGCCGTAATTCCGTCTTTTGCTGCAACAGCTTTTATCTTTCCGCCTTCCGACTTGTTATATATTGTCGTTCCGGGTGCATCGGGTTCCATCGTATTCAGCAGGCGTACCGGGATATTGTTTATTTTGGCCGGCAATATGCATGTGGGATGCAGGATTTTCGCTCCGAAGTATGCCAGTTCGGCCGCTTCCTCAAAGAGGAGCTCTCTTACCGGCTTCGTTCCTTCCACATAACGCGGGTCATTGTTGTGCATACCGTCTATATCCGTCCATATCTGTATCTCTTCGGCTTTTATGGCTCCGCCTATAAGTGATGCGGAATAGTCGCTTCCGCCGCGTTTCAGGTTGTCTATCTCCCCATACGGATTACGGCATATAAATCCTTGTGTTATATATATCGGAGCATCGGGTGCAGCCTCGAGCAACTTGGGCAGATGCTCTTTTATATATGCTGTATCGGGTTCGCCGTTCTTGTCGATTCTCATATAGTCGAGTGCCGGAATCATTACCGATTTTACTCCCGTTTCGTTAAGGTACATGTTTACCAATGCCGTTGACATGAGTTCTCCTTGTGCAAGAATTACCTTCTCTTCGAACATGGTAAAGAGCGATTTGGTAAATGAACGTATCAGGTCGAAATTGAATTTCAGCGTTTCTTTTGCCTTATTCTTGTATTCGTCTGTTGAATAGAGTTCTTCTATTACTCCTGCATACTTTTTCTCAAGTTTGTTTATTGTCTCATTGGCACCTTCCGGATTTTTTTTGTACAGATAATCCGATATTTCAACCAATGTATTTGTCGTTCCCGACATGGCCGACAATACTACTATTTTCTGTTCTCCGTCGCATATCAGTTTTGCGACATCTTTCATCCGTTGAGCAGACCCTACGGAGGTTCCTCCGAACTTCAATACTTTCATGTTCTTATAGATTTTCTGTGTTTGTTTCGTTTCCGTTTTTATTTATGAAAAATGCTTCGTTGATATGTTTGTCCTCAAACTTTATCACGCGACCCGGATAATCCTGTATTATGTTGTGATTATGCGTAGTCATTATGACCGAAGTTCCCGTGCTGCATATCTCGTGTAACAATTCGGCTATTTTGTTCCCTGTTTGCGGGTCGAGATTCCCGGTAGGTTCATCGGCGAGAATCAGTTTTGGAGAGTTTAACAGAGCTCTGGCTATTACTATGCGCTGCTGTTCACCTCCAGATAACTCGTGCGGCATTTTATATGCTTTCGTCTGCATCCCCACCTTCGACAGGACTTCTTCTACCCGGTCGTTTATCTCTCCTTTGTCTTTCCAGCCTGTTGCTCTTAATACAAATTCGAGGTTAGCCCCTACCGAACGGTCTATCAGCAGTTGAAAATCCTGAAATACAATTCCTATTTTTCTTCTGAGCATAGGAATATCCCGTTTTTTCAATGCAAGCATATCGTAGTCCAATACTCTTGCACTGCCGGTGGTTACGGGAATTTCGGCATAAAAAGTTTTGAGAAGGCTGCTTTTCCCGCTGCCGACAAGCCCAATGAAATAGACGAACTCGCCGGAATAGAGTTTGAAATCGACGTTCTTAAGAACGGTAAACTCTTTTCTCTCGACATCTACGCCGTTGTAGTCGATTAACAAGTTGTCTTCCATGATAGTTTATTCTTTGTGTCTCTTCTTCAGCTCATTTGCCAGTTCTTCTATCCTGTGGCCTTTAGAGGTCAGAAGGACTATCAGGTGATATATCAAATCGGATGCTTCGTATATCAAACCTTCGTCTGTTCCGTTGGTCGCTTCTATTACGGTTTCAACACCCTCTTCGCCAACCTTCTGTGCCATACGGTTTACGCCCTTTTTAAACAGAGCCGTGGTATATGACCCTTCGGGCATCTCTTCTTTGCGTCGGATTATAAAGTCCTGCAAATACGACAGGAATGTTATGTCGGCAGCATTTATTTCGCCGAAACAGGTATCGTTTCCCGTATGGCATACCGGCCCTGCGGGTTTGGCTTTTATAAGAAGCGTATCGTTATCGCAATCCGGAAGTATTTCGCATACTTCGAGAAAATTGCCGCTTGTTTCACCCTTTGTCCAAAGTCTGTTTTTTGTGCGGCTGAAGAACGTTACCTTGCCTGTTTCTTCTGTTTTTGCTAAGGCTTCTTCATTCATGAAGCCGAGCATCAGAACCTTGCCTGTATATTTGTCCTGTATAATGGCAGGTATCAATCCTCCCATCTTTTCAAAATCGAGTTTCATAATTTTATGCTTTTATTTTTTATGCCCGCAATCCGTTTCGGGAACATTCGTTTGTTATTTCCTGTTCAAAGCCGTACGCAGATATTCTGTTCTGCGAGATAACGTTTCAGTTCGGGTATCTTTATTTCTCCGAAATGAAATACGCTTGCCGCCAAAGCAGCATCGGCATGTCCTATTTCAAATACCTCCTTGAAGTCTTCTTTTTTACCTGCCCCGCCCGATGCTATTACCGGAATTTTCAGCGTATCGCTCAATGTCCTGAGGGCTTCGTTGGGATACCCTATTTTCATGCCGTCGTGGGTCATGCTGGTAAAGAGAATCTCTCCGGCACCGCGTTCCTGCGCTTCTTTTGCCCATGAGAACAACTCTTTGTCAGTGGGGAGATGACCGCCGTTTACATAACAACGCCAGAACCCGTCTTCGTAATTGGCATCTATCGCCACAACACATACTTGCGAACCGAAGTGTTTGGCTATTTCGTTTATTATGTCGGGGTTCTTCAATGCCAAAGAGTTCAACGATACTTTGTCCGCTCCTGCATTAAGCAGCCTTTCCACATCAGAAAGTTCCGTTATGCCGCCTCCTACCGTAAAGGGTATGCTTACGTTCTCGGCTACTCGCTTTACCACATCGGTAAACGTTTTGCGCCCTTCGTACGATGCTGTTATATCGAGAAAGACCAATTCGTCGGCACCTTGCTCGCTGTACTGTTTGCCTAATTCAACCGGGTCGCCGGCATCTCTGAAATTAACGAAGTTCACTCCTTTTACCGTCTTTCCGTCTTTTACGTCAAGACACGGGATTATTCTCTTGGCAAGCATACTTTTTACTTGTTTGATATTATGTACTGTTCTATTTCTTTTATCGTTATTCTCCCTTCGTATATGGCTTTCCCGAATATTACCGCCGGTATCCCGGCTTCGGCAAGTTTTTCTATATCCTTGATTGACGAAACGCCTCCGCTCGCAATTATATAAAGTTCGGGCAATTTGGACTGCATCTCCTTGTACAGCTCCACCGACGGGCCGGCAAGCATTCCGTCTCGACTTATGTCGGTAGTTATAACCTTGCTTATTCCGGCTTTCATATATTCCGAGACGAAACTTATCAATTCCAGATCGGAACTCTCTTCCCAACCGCTTACGGCTATCGTCCCGTTTTTTACGTCTGCGCCGAGTATTATTTTTTCACTGCCGTATCGCTCTATCCACGACAAAAACTTATCCCGTTCCTTTACGGCAATGCTGCCGCCGGTAACCATGGAGGCTCCACATTCGAAGGCTATGCGAATATCATCGTCGCTTTTAAGCCCTCCGCCGAAGTCTATTGTAAGCGAGGTGCGCGAAGCAACTTTTTCCAGTATGCGGTAGTTTACTATATGATTGCTTCTGGCTCCGTCCAAATCGACCATGTGAAGGCGTGTAACACCACATTCTTCAAATCGTTTGGCTATCTCTTCCGGCTCTGCGCCATATACGGTTTTCTGGCTGTAATCGCCTTGTGTCAGCCGTACGCATTTGCCGTCTATTATATCTATTGCCGGTACGAGTTCTATCATTTGTTCAGAGTTTCAGAAATCCTTCAAGTATCTTTTCTCCCACACTTCCGCTTTTTTCTATATGGAATTGCGTGGCATAAAAATTATCTTTCTTAAGTATTGCGCTGAACGGCTGAATATAGTCGGCTTTTGCTGCCGTTTCGGCACATACGGGAACATAGTAGCTGTGTACGAAATATACGAATTTATTGTTTAAGTTGCATCCGAAAACGCTGCTGTCGCAATCGTACAGACTGTTCCACCCCATGTGCGGGACTTTGTCGCTTTGCTGCCGGGGGATGAATTTTTTTACATCCGAATCGAATATACCCAAACACTCCGTGTCTCCTTCTTCCGAATGGCGACACATCAACTGCATCCCTATACAGATGCCCAACAGCGGCTGGCGCAGTCCTTTTATAACTTTATCCAACCCCTCTTTGCGAAGATAACGCATCGTCGTTCCGGCCTCTCCCACTCCGGGGAATATTACCTTGTCGGCAGACATTATCGTCTCCTTGTCGTCGGTTATTACGGCATCTGCTCCGACACGTTTCATCGCACAATATACCGAGAATATGTTTCCGGCATTATATTTTATTATTGCGATTTTCATTTAATTGAACACGATAGTTTTGTTTTTGTAAACAAGTATCTTTCGTTCTATATGTTTCTCCACGGCTCGCGACAACACTATTTTTTCCAGATCGCGACCTTTCCTTACGAGATTGTCTATGGTATCCTTGTGCGTTATGCGGGCTATATCCTGTTCTATAATCGGCCCGGCATCCAAGTCGCATGTTACGTAGTGGCTTGTCGCGCCTATCAACTTTACTCCGCGTTCAAATGCCGCATGATACGGTTTGGCTCCTATAAATGCCGGAAGGAACGAATGATGTATGTTTATTATCTTGTTGGGATATTCGTTGATGAATTCTTCCGATATTATCTGCATGTACCGCGCCAGAACGATAAACGTTATTCCCTTTTCTTTCAGCAGTTGCAACTCTTTCTGTTCCTGCTCGGCCTTGTTCTCCTTTGTAATGGGAAAATATGCGAACTCTATGTTGAAGCGGCGTGCCGCAACTTCCATGTCGGGATGGTTACTTACAATCAGCGGTATCTCCACGTTCCATTCCCCTGCGGTATATCTTGCCAGCAAATCGTACAGGCAATGCGACATTTTCGATACGAATATGGCCATTCGCGGTTTTTGGTCGCTGAAATAGAGCTTGAAGGTCATATCGTACTTGTGTCCGTAGAGAGTCTCGAAATAGTCTTCTATTTTGTCCTGCGGGATTATGAATCTTTCCAAATCCCATTCTATCCTCATAAAAAAGACTTTATTGGCTCTGTCCACGTACTGGTCGAGGTATAATATGTTTCCGCCGTTTACATTTATGAAATCCGTTACTACAGCCAGAATCCCGGGCTGGTCGGGACAATGCATCAACAATATGGCGTTTTTGCTGTTTTTATCCTTATCTTGCATATATGGATAGACTTTTGAGTGTGCGAAGATACTAAAATAACGCGAGGTGCGGGTAATAATATTTAAAAAAATAGCGATTATGACACCTTATGCAGTATTATTTTATTCCGAAACGGATATTGTTTTGAACATTAAGGTCATAAATTGCGACATTCGGGTATTGTCCCGTTTATGTATTTTTTACCGCGTGAGATAAAATACGCAGGGATATTACGGGTTACGGTTTCTGAAATTTCAGCGACGCCCACTCTTCCCTTGCTTCGCTTTTTACGAACTCGAGTCCGTTTTTTATAGCGGAATCTTTTACCGCTTCTATATCCGAAACGTAAAATCCGCTAAGATATAATGCCCCTCCGCGGTTAAGGGCTTTTGTATATGCGGGCATATCGGCCAACAGAATGTTGCGGTTTATGTTGGCAGCTATAGCGTCGAAACGGCTGCAGCCTATTGCAGTTGAGTCGCCTAATAGTACATTGATGTTTCCGGCCGAGTTGAGACGTATGTTCTCGATGCAGTTTTCGTATGCCATTTCGTCTATGTCTATGGCGGTTACGCTTTTGGCTCCGAGTTTCGACGCAAGTATTGCAAGTACACCTGTACCGCACCCCATATCGAGGAATGTTTTGCCTGCTTCAAAATCGCGGATGAGATGCTCGGCCATCATATATGTTGTTTGGTGATGTCCGCTCCCGAATGCCATCACCGGGGCTACGACAATATCGTATTTAGTATCGGTATCGACAAGATGGTTGGGCGAATGGATAATGCAGTTTTCTCCTACTTCTACGGGAGTGAAACTCTCTTCAATCCACTTCCTGTTCCAATCTTCGCATGGAACAGATTTGTTTGTGTAGGTTATCGTACTTGTCTGTATGGGGAGCGATGCTATGGCTGCATCGATATCGCTATCGCTGTACAGAGCCTCTTTTACATACCCCTTTAAGCCTCCTTCCGTATCTGTAAATGTTTCGTATCCGTATTCAGCCAAGAATACAGGCAACAAGTCGGCAATGTCTCTGTCGTATGGCCTTATGGAGAATGAAGTCTCTATGTACTCTGTCATAGATTCATCTTTTTTATCAGATTGGGATATTTGTTGTCTCTTACATGCGCATAATCGGGGTAAAGTTTCAACACCCTCTGGTATAACAATTTGGCTGATTCGTAATGTTTTAGATTCTCTTCCACAAGCCCTGTGGTTACAAGCAGTTGCAAATACATCCAGTTGTTGTGTCTTAGCGATTCGTCTGCATCGAACATGTCGAGAGCTTTGTGGTATTGTTTTAATGCTCTTTCCGTATTGCCACCGAACACATCAGGCATATAAAACATTATGTTGGCCGTCAATATATTTACCGTTGCGTCGTTTGGCGACTTGCTTATGGCCTTTTTGGAGTTCGCCATCATTCCCTTTGCCAGAATCGTGGCTTTTAATGGCGATATTGCTATCTTATAACCCGTTATGTTGGCCGAATATGCCATTATTAGAGTATTGTCGGGATATTTGGGCATGAGGTAATCGAGCAGTTCGTCGGCTTTTTCTATCATGTCAGCTGCGGCATCTTTATTCTTTATGTCGAGTAAATGTCCGATATATCCGTAATAATACCCTAATAGTTCTACTTTGTTTATGTCGCTCTGGCAGTTAGGGTCTTTTTCCATTTTTTTGATTATCGTTCCCCACTGGCTCACTTTGCCGCTTACGAATAATTTATATGTTGTCGCTTTGTAGTCTATTTTTTGTGCCATACTCTTTACGTTTATCATAGAGAGTGAAAGGATAAGTGCCGATGCGGCTATAATTTTATTCATAGTCATGACTTATATATGCACGAAAGTCTGTACCCTCGTTTTAAAAACGGGGGCAAAGATATAAAATATATTTTATAGAAATTGTTTTTTAATATCCCGACTTACTGTTATTTCCTCATTGCGGAAACTGTCCGGAATATGGTGCGGCCTATTTTTATACCTTCTACAAAGGTGAGTATGAGAGATATTCGGGACATTATACTCGACAGCGGTTTTCCGGTACGTCCCCAAAATGCGGATTTGAATTTTTTTGTAACGGCTTCATGTCTTGAGGCAATCTCCTCTTGCAATATCGCCCTCTTCTCTTCGAGAGATTTCAAGGTTATATTTTCCATAATCGCAATCAGTTTTTCAGAACCTTATAAATAAAACTTGCAAGAGGGTCGAGAATCAGTTTCCTTCGGAACAGATATACTATTACCCACACTAACATATATGCTGCTGCGCCGATACTGAGAGCTATGGGTTTCCCGGTATATGGCTCGAGTGCGTATGCGCCGGCTATCGTAAGCAACAGCACTACGCCCATTGCCGATATTATCCCGGTGAGGATAAGGATTACGGCGGCAGCAAAGCGCGTAGCCTTTGTTGCCGCCTCTATCGTAAACAATTCTTTACGAAGAAGGAGGTACTCTTTTATTTCTGTCATATAATCTGTTTTTATCATATCGACATCCCTCCGTTTTTTTTAGACAAAGTTTATCAGCCTACCTTATCTTCTATCTTCGCAACCAGTTCGTTCAATTGCTCGCGGTTAAGTTTTATTCCGTGGCTTTCGAGGTAATCAGATATGCAAGCACGAGTTTCGGAACCTTTTGCCGGGGCAAAGATTATACCAAGTGCAGCACCTAAAACTGCGCCGCCCAAAAATGCGGAAATAACAGCTACTGATTTCATAAATGTAAAATTTAAAAGTTAGTATTTATTGTTGTTTTGTTTTTTAAAATAGCAGCGCGTCAAAAACATACCGGCGTATTAAACCCCTCCGTACTTCGACACGTTCTATTTCTGTCGTTCTTAACCTTTGCAAAGATAATAAAGTTCATGTAATAAAAAAATTTTAGACGAAAATAATACAAATAAATTTTAATATGTTCGTTTTTTTAAGTTTACATACACATATTCAGGGGGTTGATATCTCTTGTCGCATTCCCTGTGAAATGCCGAAGCATTTTCGGGACAAATATATTTGATGTGTAAGTTTTACATGTCAGGACGACAAAAAACGGCTTTATGACGACAAACATGAATGCCTTTTACAAAGTAATTTTATAAATTCGCACCGCTATCGTTATAGCCGATACGGTATGCCGTTGCCGAATGCGATAAGTTTCATTATAAATTCCATATAAGTTATATGTCCGAAGAGAGCATATTTGTAAAGGGTGCAAGAGTAAATAATCTGAAGAACATAGATGTAGAGATTCCCCGCGACAAATTCATCGTGATTACCGGAGTTTCCGGTTCGGGAAAAACATCTTTGGCATTCGACACGTTGTATGCCGAAGGACAGCGTCGTTATGTTGAGAGTCTTTCATCTTACGCCAGACAATTTTTGGGCAGGATGAGCAAACCCGAATGCGACTATATTACAGGTTTGCCGCCGGCTATCGCGATAGAACAGAAGGTAAGTACGCGCAATGCCCGTTCTACGGTGGGAACCTCGACGGAGATATATGATTACATGCGGTTGCTTTTCGGCAGAATCGGGAAAACCATATCGCCCATATCCGGCAAAGAAGTAAAGAAACATAATGCCGAAGATCTTGTAGCGTGCATGATGACTTATCCCGAAGGGACAAAATTTGCCGTAATGACAAAACTCTCTCCTTTGTCGGGGGACGAAGCGGTGGCATATCTTGAAACCCTTTTTAAAGAGGGTTATGTACGTGTGGAGTTGGACGGTGCGATTAAGAGAATTGAAGAGTTGCTCGATTCGCAATGGAACGGCAACCTCGACGGAGGATACCTCGTGATAGACCGTATGACGGCAGGCAGCGGAAAAGACATTGCCAGCCGTCTGATTGATTCGGGAGAAACGGCATTTTACGAAGGACGCGGAGAATGCCTGCTCCGGTTTTATACTGAAAAAGGCGAAGAGACGCATGTGTTTTCAAAACGTTTCGAATTGGACGGGATACGATTTGAAGAGCCTAACGAACACATGTTCAATTTCAATTCGCCCATAGGAGCCTGTCCCAACTGTGAAGGTTACGGTCGGGTTCTCGGGATAGATGAGAATCTCGTTATTCCCAATAAGGCGCTCTCGGTGTATGATGATGCCGTAATGTGCTGGCGCGGGGAAAAGATGAGCCAGTGGAAAGACGAATTTGTACGGGCTTCGGGCAAATACGGCTTTCCCGTGCACAAACCGTATTACGAACTGAATGAAGAGCAGAAATCGCTTCTTTGGCACGGGAACAGCGAAATATACGGGATTGACGCCTTTTTCAAGATGGTTGAAGAAAACCTGTATAAAGTCCAGTATCGGGTAATGCTTGCAAGGTACAGAGGAAAAACGGTCTGTCCGCAATGCAAGGGGGCAAGACTGAAACAAGAGGCTTTATATGTAAAAATAGGCGGTAAAAACATATCGGAACTTACCGTAATGTCCGTAAACGATTTGCAAAACTTTTTCGATTCTCTGGTTCTCGACGAAACATCGGCTTTGATAGCCGGCAGACTCCTTACCGAGATTAAGAACCGTTTGCGCTTCTTGTCCGATGTAGGATTGGGCTACCTTACTCTGGATCGCCTCTCTTCCACCCTTTCGGGCGGCGAGAGTCAAAGGATAAATCTCGCCACGTCGCTTGGCAGCAGTCTGGTGGGTTCGTTGTATATACTTGATGAGCCGAGCGTTGGATTGCATCCCCGCGATACGGACAGGCTTATACATGTTTTACGACAACTGCAGTCGCTCGGAAATACCGTAATAGTCGTGGAACACGATGAGGAGATAATACGCGCCGCCGATTATATTATCGACATAGGGCCCGATGCCGGGCGCTTGGGCGGGAAGGTTGTATATCAAGGCGATATAGACGGGTTGCAAAAAAACAGCGACAGCTATACCGTAAAGTATCTGACCGGCGAAATGTCGATACCAGTTCCAACCCGACGTCGCAAATGGAACAATTATATACAGATAACCGGAGCGGCGCATAACAATCTGAAAGGCATAGACGTAAAATTCCCGTTGTATGTACTTACCGTAATAACGGGTGTGAGCGGTTCGGGAAAATCGTCGCTTGTCCGCGACACCTTTTACAGGGCACTTTGCAGGTATTACGACAAAGAGGCCGAAATTCCCGGGGCAATGACGAGCATTACCGGCGACATGGCTCTTATGAAAGGAATAGAGTTCGTCGATCAGAATCCGATAGGTCGCTCATCCCGCTCGAACCCCGCCACATACCTTAAGGCGTTCGATGATATACGGCGGCTTTTCGCCGAACAGCAGGGAGCTAAACAGATGGGATTCCCGGCAGGATATTTTTCATTTAACAGTGAAGGGGGAAGATGCGAAGAGTGCAAGGGCGACGGATATATCACCGTGGAAATGCAGTTTATGGCCGACATAACGCTGGTTTGCGAGAGCTGTCATGGCAAACGGTTTAAAAGCGATGTATTGGAGATAGAATATTGCGGCCAGAATATAAGCGATATTCTGGATATGACGGTCAATCAAGCCATAGAGTTCTTCTCGGAACATGACGGAGTGTATGAACGGCGCATTGTGAAAAGGCTGAAACCGTTACAGGATGTTGGACTCGGCTATCTTAAAATGGGACAGTCATCCTCCACCCTCTCGGGAGGTGAAAGCCAAAGGATTAAATTGGCCTCGTTCTTGTCGAACGAGACATTATCACCGACGATATTCGTTTTCGACGAGCCTACAACAGGTTTGCACATGCACGATGTAAACAGGCTGCTGAAGGTTTTCGACGCGTTAATCTCCCGCGGGCATACCGTCATAGTCATAGAACATAACATGGATGTTATAAAATACGCCGACCATATTATAGACATGGGGCCTGAAGGAGGCGACAAGGGTGGGTATGTCGTGTGTGAAGGAACGCCCGAAAAAGTAGCCGAATGTCCGGATTCCCATACCGGGAAGTATCTGAAAGAGAAATTGTCCGTGGTATAAGGTGCGTTTGGAGTTCCAGCCATTAAAAACACTGCAATATTTTTGAAGGATGTCTTTTGGCGTCCGCATGTAACGCGCATATTGTTGCTGTAATACGAATACCTTTTTGCCTTTCAAACAGAGCCTGAGTATTGCCTGTATTTATACATTTCCCTTCTGCATATCTCTATAGATGTGTTTCGGATTGTAATTTGCATGCCATGAAAAACATGATGATTTCACGGCTCGGTGTCTATTATTATAGAACGCTTCTTATTGTTATTCTTTGTTACTAAGTTAAACTTCGATAGGAAAATACTGTCAAACAAGACAAACAGACTGACAAATTTTCGTTACTGCATTGCAGTTTTGGGTTAATCCGTGTTAAACAGGCCTGCGGCGGTATTAAAATATTGTAACTGTATAATCTGTAAGCAAATTTGTCCGTTTTTTGTAACAAATACATGTGAGGATAATTTAAAAGAGGATTGTATATACCAATTTAAAATACGATGAATATGGAAAGTTTTCAGAAAAAGCTTCTGAGTTTCGCAGTCGTGGCATTCGTCAGTTCTGCCGTATCGGTGGGGGCGTATGCTTTGATTAAGAAAGAGGCTTCATCTTCGATGACGGATATGGACGTCGTTGGAACAGAGCAAAGTGTGTCGGGAAATTTTGTAAGAGTGTCGAATGTAGCTCCGCAAACTATTGATTTTACCCAAATAGCAGAGAAGAGCGTGAATGCGGTTGTCAGTATAAAATCGACAATCACGCCTAAACAATCGTCGAGCAGACAATTTCAGGACCCGTTCTTCGAATTCTTTTTCGGCCCCGGCAAACAGATACCCGCCCCGCAGCAGCAACCGCGTGTAGGAACGGGTTCGGGAGTGATAATAAGCAGCGACGGCTATATCATAACCAACAACCATGTGATAGAGGGTGCCGACAAGATTGAGATTACGCTTAACGATAAAAGAGCATTTAATGCCAAGATTGTCGGCAGCGACCCGTCCACCGACCTCGCCTTGCTTAAAATAGGGGCGAAAGACCTGCCTATGATGAAGTTCGGTAATTCCGATTTGCTTAAGGTGGGCGAATGGGTTCTTGCCGTCGGCAACCCGATGGGATTGACCTCTACGGTAACTGCCGGTATAGTAAGCGCCAAAGGGCGTTCAATAGGTGCCGGAAAATCGATGTCGATAGAATCGTATATCCAGACCGATGCCGCAGTAAATCCCGGTAACAGCGGGGGGGCACTTGTAAATACCAACGGCGAACTTGTGGGGATAAACACGATGATTGTGTCGCAAACGGGAAGTTATATCGGATACTCGTTTGCCGTACCGTCGAACATAGCCATAAAGATTGTAAGCGACCTTAAGGAATACGGTTGCGTACAAAGGGCTTTGCTGGGAGTAACGATACAGGAAATGTCTGCCGAACTAGCAAAAGAGAAAAATATCGATTTCACCGCCGGAGTATATATTGTCGATATAGCTGAAAGGAGCTCGGCGAAAGAAGCCGGCCTCAAGCAGGGAGATATAATTGTTGCCGTTGATGGAACGAGCATTTCCACTGTTGCAAGACTGCAGGAGGAGATAAGTTTGCATCATCCCGGCGACAAGGTTACCATTTCGATTATACGCGACGGGAAACGCAAAAACGTAGAAGTGCTTCTGAAAAATCAGCAAGGCGATACGACCATAACCAAACCTTCCGATTTCACTTCGCTGGGAGCGGCATTCTCCGAACTCACCGATAAGCAGAAAGAGACTTACGGCATATCTGCCGGCGTTGAGGTAACGGCAATGACAGAGGGCAAGTTCCAGCGTGCGGGAATACGGAAAGGGTTCATAATATTGAACATAAACGGCGAGATAATAGATTCGGCCGATACGATAGAACGTATCTATGACGATATTCAAAAATCGGCTTCACGCGACAAGGTTATGTTCATATCCGGTATCTATCCGAGCGGGAAAAGCGCATATTATGCAGTTAATCTTGCTTCGGAATAAAAAACCGGACATATAAAATTGCTGAACGGAGATGTCATTTTGATTAATGTTCGTCTCCGTTTATTATGCAAGCACAAAATAAATTAAATGTTCATGCCTCGTAACAACAATAATACTTTAACAGGCGTTAGAGATATAACTTTCTGAAAGGTAGAAATGTACGCGGCAATTGTTGGAGTATTTAAATGATTGTCAAAATGGCATGAATCGGTTTCGGAAAAAGAGAATATTAATAGTGAAAATTTTTATGTGGAATTATTCTTATTTCGGATAAAATTTTCGTATATTTGCACGTTAATTCAATCTATATAGATGAGACAGTTAAAGATTACTAAGTCTATCACAAACAGAGAGAGTGCTTCGTTGGACAAGTATCTGCAGGAGATTGGACGAGAGGTGTTGATTACAGTTGAAGAAGAAGTCGAACTCGCAGGTCGCATCAGGAATGGGGACAGAGCAGCATTAGACAAATTAACAAGGGCAAATTTGAGATTCGTTGTCTCGGTTGCAAAACAGTATCAGAATCAAGGTCTATCGCTCCCCGATCTTATTAACGAAGGTAATCTTGGACTTATTAAAGCGGCAGAGAAGTTTGATGAAACAAGAGGTTTCAAGTTTATATCCTATGCCGTATGGTGGATTCGCCAATCTATACTTCAAGCTCTTGCAGAGCAGTCGCGTATAGTGCGTCTCCCGTTAAATCAAGTTGGGTCGCTGAACAAAATCAGCAAAGCGTTTTCCCGTTTCGAACAAGAGAATGAACGCCGTCCTTCGGTGGAGGAACTTGCAGACGAGTTGGATATACCCGTTGACAAGATTACCGATACGATGAAAGTTTCAGGCCGCCATATCTCTGTGGATGCCCCCTTTGTGGAAGGAGAAGACAACAGTCTGCTGGATGTTCTTGTCAATGACGACTCACCAAATGCCGACCGCCCGTTGATAAAAGAATCTCTATCGAAAGAGATTGACAGGGC
>JADIMW010000088.1 GCA_017694415.1 Candidatus Caccoplasma merdipullorum | reverse complement strand
AAATCATGGAAGAGTTATTCAAATACCTGAAAAATCTGAAACTCAACAATAACCGAGAGTGGTTTTATGCCCACAAGCAGGAATACGACATACTAAGAGGGAATTTCGAAAACGACATATCCAAGCTCCTCGCATTGATGAGCATGTACGATGACGAGTTGAAAAACCTGACGCCGAAAGACTGCATATACAGAATCTACCGCGATATTCGTTTCTCGGAAGACAAGACGCCATACAAAACGCACTTCGGAGTTTTCATGACAAAATACGGACGGAAGCTGAACCGTGCAGGCTATTATCTTCACATAGAGCCTGGCGGTTCAATGTTGTGTGCAGGGCTGTGGTTTCCCGACCCGGCACTGCTCAAAGCCGTCAGAAAAGAGATATGCAACAATGCCGAGGAACTGCTCGCAATAATGGAAAATCCGGCATTGAAAAAGACCTATGGCGGCTTCGACATGGAAAACACGCTGAAGAAGGTTCCAAACGGATATCCAAAAGATTTTCCATACCCGGAACTGCTGAAACTTAAAAGTTTCGGTGTAGTATATAAAGCAAAAGACGATTTCTTTTATGACAGGAAATGGATTGAAAAAGTTGCAGAATATTTCAGGCCGGCAAAAGCCATGAACGATTTTTTCAATTACACAGCCGACGAGATGTATAACAGATAAAAACAATACGCATGGAAGGGGAAAACAAATACGCAGAGCAAGTAAATAGCGAAAGAGACCTGTTATTCGAAAATGCAGCAGAACGGTTTACACCGGAAGAAATGGAAATGCTGCAAGATGCATATTACTTTGCCGAAGAGGCGCACTCCAAACAATGGCGCAAAGGGGGTGAGCCATATATTACCCACCCTATTGCAGTAGCGAGAATCGTATCGGAAGAGTTGCTGCTGGGGATAAACCCGGTAGTCGCCGCATTGCTCCATGACGTAGTTGAAGACACGCCACATACCATAGAAGAGATAAGAGACAGATACGGCAGCGACGTCGCCTTTCTGGTAGATGTGCTGACAAAAAAGAAACGGGAAAAATACGAGACCTCCAAACAGGTGGACAATTTCCAGCAAATGCTCAACTCGATACACTACGATATACGGGCATTGCTTATAAAGTTGTCGGACCGGCTGCACAACATGCGGACGCTAAAATCGATGGCAGCTGAAAAACAGATAAAAATAGCAGGAGAGACCGACTATTTTTATGCGCCGCTGGCAAACCGTCTCGGATTGTACAAGATAAAATCGGAACTCGAAAACCTAAGTCTGAAATACCGTTCGCCGCACGAATACGAAGATGTAGAACGGCAACTGAACGAATACGCCGAGAAACATGCAAAAGCTGCCGACGAATGGATGGAACCGATAAAGCAGAAACTGGAAGAAAACCATATAAAGGCGACCGTAACATGCGACAAACGAAGTGTCTATTCGATTTGGAGCAAGATGCAGGAAAAAAACATATCGTTCAAGGAAGTCGAACATATAAGAATCGTCCATATAACATTCTATAACTGGCAGGAGATAGGAATAACGGAAAAACGTCAGGCTCTCAGAATCTACTCCATACTGACCGACCTGTACGTAGAAAAGCCCGGAAGCCTTACAAACTACATAGACACACCCAAAGAAAACGGCTACCACAGTCTGCACTGCAAGCTCATGGGTAACGAAGGACGCTGGATGGAAGTACACATACAGTCATCCACAATGCAGATGCTTTCAAATTACGGGTGTCTTATCGGACACGAAGGCGGAGTGGAAGGCTGGATTGCAAAATTCCGCGAGGTATTGAAAGACATAGCATTCCACGGAAAGGACAGCGGCTTTATAGAAAACGTAAAACGAACTTTCTACAGCGACGACATAGTAGTATTCGCACCCGACGGCAAACATATAACAATGCCCAAAGGCGCAACAGCCCTCGACTTCGCATACGAGATACATTCAAAAATAGGGAATCACGCCAAATACGCCATAATAAACGACAAACTCTCGTCGATATTTACCGAATTGCAACATGGCGACAGAGTAAAGATTGGCACATCGGACGACACACATCCCAATCCCGACTGGCTGAACCATGCAGTCAGCTACAAAGCATTGCAACGAGTACGCCAATATTTGAGAAAAGAATTGAAAAATGTCGATCCCGAAAAATTCAAATACCACTTGTGCAAAGTATGCGAACCATTGCCGGGCGACGAAGTTGTAGGATTCCACACCGACAACGACCAGATAATGATACACAAATGCAACTGCGAGATAGCCATATCGGAAGCAGCGCAACAAGGCGACATAATAGAATCGGTAGAACTTCCCGTATCGCCCCGTTGCGTATATCCGGTAACCATAATAATAAAAGCAGTAAACCGCGACGGATTTCTTTTGGACTTGATTACCGAAATATCAAAAAAATACAAACTCAGCATAGAGCGCATCCGAAGTATCACAACAGACGAAATAATAGACTGCACCATAGTAATATATGTACACTCTATAAACGAGCTGAAACAAGTGGAAGACGGCATAAGGCAAATGAAGAACATATACGAAATAAGCCATGTAACACATGCCATGAAAGTATAATGTTCCACTTCGTAAAAAACAAGCACATTAAAAGGCAACAAGCAACAACACTAACAGAATTCAGCCAATCCGTTGCCGGTGTGCCACAATAAACAAAGAGTGCCGGGAACAAAATCTCCGGCACTCTTTGTTTACAGTCCGTAAAAACTCTTCAATCGGCAGCATCCGAACAATCGCCGTCGGCAATACTTCGGAATACCACAACCCTGTTCCAGTTATTATTATCGGGATAAGGCTGCATGCTGCCGCCTTCCGCCTCAACACTAAGCCTGTCGGAAGGTATGCCGTATTGTTGCACAAGAGCGGCAACGACTGCATCGGCCCTGCTGCGACTCAGTTTCTCGTTATATCCTGAAGTTCCAGTATCTTTATCGGCATATCCCGTTACAATAACCTTATAATCCGGATTGTTTTTCATCCACTGCGCGACATTATAAACGTTTACCATCTCTTCGCTCGTTATTTCAGAACTGTTTATAGCAAACCTTACGGCGGACGTAAGCTCAACACTGCACGGTTTGAGCTTCTCAACCACCACTTCCTTTACTGGAGCTGGCGCAGGAGCAACGATGACCTTGTTCTTAACCTTCTTGCAAGAATCGAGCGAAGCTCTCAACATATTCACTTTGGCATTCATTGCATCCATGGCAAACTCCTCCTCCACCGGATTATACGATTTGAATCTTGTACCGCCGAAATTTACGGCAAATCCACCGAGGACGGAAAAGATTGCTTCAGCACGTTTGCTGTGCACCACACCGTTAAAGCTGTCCGAAACCACATGAGCCTTACCCTCCACATAAAGGTCGGCATATCGACAAAGTCTGAAATTCAACCTTACACCTCCGGTACCTGCCATGCTGAACGTTTTTCCGGAAAAAGAATTTTTAAAGGCGTACGCCGTGGAAACGCCAATAAACGGAATGACGGATACTACACGATAAGGGTCATACCCGCCGACAGTATTGGTCATATCCCACAAAAAGTCGGCCGAGACCACGACGTCCTTATAATACACCATATCGTTTTCGGAAGGATAGCGCGAGCGAAGTTCTCCGCCCGATACAGCAAGACGAGCACCCCAGTAAGGAGAAAACCATTTACCGAAATCCACTGCCAAAGCCAAAGAAAACTGCAACCGCCCCTTATGTTCAGACAGAAGAGTCTGCGTTCCTGCACCGACCGACATAAACCAGTTATCACGGAAAGACGGGGAATAATAATAAGTTTTGCCGCTTGGGACAAAATCAACAATCATAATCTCTTCCTCCGAATAAATTTCATTTTGCGCTTTGATTTCATTTACCGAAAATACTGCTGACACAGCAAACAGAGAAACCACAATTTGTCTGACATTCATAGCTTTTACATTTAACAAGAGAATTTAAACTCTTCAATTAAAACAGACACATGTGATTTTAGTTCAGTGTTTCTTAAAAAATACGGAAACTCGCACTTCAAAAAAGCTCCCAAACGGGAAATAGCGCATAAATAAAAAAACAGCCCGGCAAATTACCGGGCTGTTTAAATCATTAACGAAACTATATTATATCGCACTTACTTCCGAAATAAACGCAACAATTTACATATACTGCCTCGTCATGCTAAAATCCGAGATGCGACATGGTTAAAATCTGAAACTTAGGTAAACCCTGTATCCGCGGAGTTTGGTTTTACCGCCGGTTCCATCCTCGCCGTCTCCGCCAAAACTCTTGTACTTGCAGCTACCAAAACGGGCTTCGGCACCCAAACCAATGCAATGGTACGATACTGCACCGCCACTGACGAAATATGTAGCATAGTTTCCGCCAAAATCACCATCCTCCACCAGCAATGAGAATGTCGGTGCATATCTGAAATATGCTTCTATATGCATCTTTCCTACCGGATAAACATGTATGGAAGGCCCTACCTGCATCGCTATTTCAGCCTGATAATCTTTTATGTACATATCTTCTTTACCCATACCGAAATCCATACCGCCGAACAAATCTCCCATATTATACTTGTAATAAGTATATGTCAAATCAATCCACGTAGCATCTATTCCTATGTAAAGCATACGGGCAATAGGGTTCTTATGCAGATAATAACTTTTACCGAAGGTCAATGACACTCCATATTTGCTCCTGTATCCCCAATCGGAGCCTGTTCCGTCAGGAATTAACTTGGTGGAAGAATATGATAAATGGAAATATTTTTTCCTGAGATTTTCAGTATCGGCATAACTCAACGAAGAGTTACTGACAGTATAGCCCAAATCTGTTTGAGGCTGTGTGTCCGCTACACTTTGCGCATACCCTTTGGCTGAAATAAAAGATAACGCTACAAGAAAAAAGCAAATCGATTTTCTCATGATTGTAATTGATTTTATTATTAATAATTTCAAGTTGCAAATTTAAGCTATTATTTACAAACACAAACATATTAAGTAAAATTTATCAAGAGAGAGTAAAAAAAGACCTATTTACCCTATATCAGTGCCGCGTATTATAGCCATATACACTTCTATTTCTACCATTAATTTCGTAACTTTGCAAACCGAAAATCTTTCAATAAAAGAGAGACTGCACTACACATGAAAAGACAAATAGCCATTTTGGGTTCGACAGGGTCTATCGGCACACAGGCACTGGAGGTTATAAATGAAAATCCCGATTTGTTCGAAGCATACACGCTTACAGCAAACAACAATGCCGATTTGCTTATTGAACAGGCAAAGAAGTTCGTACCCGATTCGGTAGTCATAGCCAACGAAACTCTATACGAAAAGGTAAAAGACGCACTGAAAGAATATCCGGTAAAAGTATATGCCGGATGCGATGCCATAGCACAAGTGGCCGAATCCGACCCTGTAGATACCGTAATAACGGCAATGATGGGATATTCCGGACTGTACCCCACCATACGGGCAATAAAAAGAGGAAAAAGGATAGCTTTGGCCAACAAAGAGACACTGGTTGTTGCAGGAGAACTCATCAACTCTCTGGCCGCAGAATACGGCAGCGAAATAATACCTGTAGATTCGGAACACTCCGCCATATTCCAGTGCCTTGCAGGAGAAGAATACAACAAAATAGACAAAATATTCCTTACGGCATCAGGGGGGCCCTTCCTGAGATATACCAAAGCCGAGCTGCAAAATGTTACAAAAGCAGCAGCATTGAAGCATCCGAAATGGAATATGGGAGCCAAGATAACTATCGATTCGGCAACGATGATGAACAAAGGGTTCGAAATGATAGAAGCAAAATGGCTTTTCGGTGTTAAACCCGATGATGTAAAAGTTGTTATACATCCGCAATCCATAATACATTCAATGGTGGAATTTGAAGACGGAGCCGTCAAAGCCCAGCTCGGCATACCCGACATGAAACTTCCGATAGCCTATGCCCTCTCCTATCCCGTAAGGTTACACTCGGACAGGCGACGGCTTACAATAGAAGATTTCGCGACAATGAGTTTTGAAAACCCCGACATCGACAAATTCCCGTTACTCGGATACGCATACGATGCAATCCGTTGCGGAGGGAACAAGCCGTGCATAATGAATGCAGCCAATGAAGTGGCAGTGGCAGCGTTCTTGCAAGACAAAATAAAATTCACCGACATCGAGAAACTCGTATATAAAGCACTGGAGCAAGCAGGACACATAACATCGCCGAGCTATGAAGATTATGTGGCGACCGATGCCGAAGTGCGTAAATCGACCGAAGAAAACATACTGAAATCAATATCACGATAGCATATATGGAAACATTCTGGATAAGAGCATTGCAACTGATAGTAAGCCTGTCTATACTGGTAATAATACACGAATTCGGGCACTTTCTGTTTGCAAGATTATTTAAGGTAAGAGTCGAAAAATTCTATCTGTTTTTCAACCCGTGGTTCACACTGTTCAAGTTCAAGCCTAAAAACAGCGAAACGGAATACGGGATAGGCTGGCTTCCACTCGGCGGATATGTAAAAATATCCGGCATGATAGACGAGTCGATGGACAAGGAGCAGATGAAACAGCCGGCAAAGCCGTGGGAATTCCGTTCAAAACCGGCATGGCAGAGACTGCTGATAATGGTTGGCGGAGTTCTGTTCAATTTCATACTGGCCCTTTTCATATACTCCATGATAACCTACAAATGGGGCAACATGTATATTCCGGTCGAAAATGTCAAGAACGGGTTTTCGTATTGCCAAGCCGCCACAAAAGCCGGATTCGAAATGGGCGACATACCGTTGTATGCCGACGACATGAAAATAAAGACAATGGACGGGGACGCCATAAGGGCTATCGCCGAAGCCAAAACCGTTACGGTAAAAAGAAGCGGGCGTCTGGTTACGATAAAGATGCCCGAAGATTTCATGTTGCAGTTAGTCGGTTCGAAAGAACGGTTTGCCACATACCGCTACTCTCCCGTAATACAGGAAGTCTTACCCGGCAGCGGAGCTGAAAAGGCAGGGCTTAAGGCCGGAGACAAGATATGGTCGGTAAACATGAACCTGACAGAAGAACTGTCGCAGTTCTACAATCAGTTGGAAAAGAGCCAGCCCGGAGACACGATAGACATTGTAGTATTGTCCGACAACAAATTCCTATACAAAAAAGCCGTTCTGAATGAAGAAAAGAAACTGGGCATAATGCTGAAACCTCTGACAGAGATATATCAACCCGTTACTGAAAAATATTCGTTCTGTGAATCATTTCCGGTAGGAATAAAACAAGGATTCAAGACATTGGGCGGATACGTTAGCGATTTCAAATACGTCTTTACCAAGGAAGGAGCAGAAAGTCTGGGCGGCTTCGGGACAATAGGAAGCATATTCCCGCCCGTATGGAACTGGGAAGCATTCTGGAGCATGACGGCATTCCTCTCCATAATACTCGCATTTATGAACATACTCCCTATTCCGGCTTTGGACGGAGGACACGTCATGTTCCTCCTGTACGAAGTAATAACCCGCCGCAAACCAAGCGACAAGTTTATGGAATACGCACAAACTGCAGGAATGATATTTCTGTTGGCACTACTGATATTTGCAAACGGAAACGACATAATACGACTGTTCAAATAAAAACCCGAAACAGGTGAACGACACGAAAATAATATTAAAACCGAGAAAAGAAGAATCGCTCCGCCGGTTCCACCCGTGGATTTTTTCAGGAGCAATAGAGCGCATAGAGGGAAAAGTAGAAGAAGGCGATACGGTAAACGTATATTACAACGACGGCAGTTTTGCCGCCAAAGGCCATTACCAGATAGGCAGCATTGCAGTACGCATCCTTACGTTCAAAAACGAAGAAACCGGCTACGAATTTTACCGCAACCGCATACAAAAAGCCTACGAAATGCGTCTCGACGCAGGAATAGCATATAACGGCAAAAGCGACTGCTTCAGACTTGTTCACGGCGAAGGCGACTGGCTTCCGGGACTTGTAATAGACATATACGGAAAAACCGCCGTAATGCAGGCACACTCGGCAGGGATGCACTTTGCACGGGAAATCATAGCAGATGCAATAACCGAAATAACGGCAGGCAAAGTAGAAAACGTCTATTACAAATCGGACACCACCCTCCCCTACAAAGCGCAGTTAGACCCGCAAAACGATTATATACGCGGCAAATATACCGGCAACACGGCAACGGAAAACGGTTTGAAATTCTACGTCGATTGGTTGAAAGGACAAAAAACAGGATTCTTTTTAGACCAGCGCGACAACCGTGCATTATTAGAGAGTTATTCAAAAGGGCGCAACGTTCTGAACATGTTCTGTTACACGGGAGGATTCTCCTTTTACGCCATGCGTGGCGGAGCATTAAAGGTCGATTCCGTTGACAGTTCGGCAAAAGCCATCGACCTTACGGAAAAAAACGTGGAACTGAACTTTCCCGGCGACAACCGGCACAAAGCCCATGTAAAAGACGCTTTCAAGTTTTTAGACGATACCGAAAAGGACAAATACGACCTTATAATACTGGACCCGCCGGCTTTCGCAAAACACCGCGACGCGCTGCACAATGCGCTGCAAGGCTACAAAAGGCTTAACGTAAAGGCATTCGAAAAGATTCGGAGCGGAGGCATAGTATTTACCTTCTCGTGTTCGCAAGCCGTATCGAGAGAACAGTTCCGACTTGCCGTATTCAGCGCGGCAGCCATATCCGGCAGAAAAGTCAGGATACTGCACCAGATGTCGCAACCGGCCGACCACCCTGTAAACATTTATCACCCCGAAGGTGAATATCTGAAAGGACTCGTCCTTTACGTCGAATAGATAAAATATTACAAAAACAAGATATATGAAAAAATTGATATTTATGGCAACAACCGCACTATCAATAATATCGGCATCGCCCGTTTTGGCAAAGAAAAGCAAAGGAGCCGAATCGTTCGAATACAATGTCGATAAGTTTGCAGATTTACAGATTCTCCGATACAGAGTACCCGGATTCGAAGAACTTACCCCAAAACAGAGGATATACATATATTATCTGTCGGAAGCGGCTCAAACAGGACGGGACATCCTGTTCGACCAGAACGGTAAATACAACCTTGCGATACGCCGTACACTGGAAAGCATATACAAAAATTACAAAGGCGACACAAACGACGAAGACTATAAAGCATTTACCGTCTATCTAAAACAAGTATGGTTCGCCAACGGCATACACCACCACTACTCCACCGACAAGTTCACACCGGCATTTTCAAAAGAGTTTCTGATAAACGAGGTAAAATCCCTCCCCGCGGAGAAACTGCCGTTGCGCGAAGGGGAAACCGCCGATGATTTGCTGGCAGAGATATTGCCGGTAATATTCGACCCTGCAATAATGGCAAAACGGGTAAACCTCGCAGCCGGAGAAGACCTGATAAAGACATCGGCCTGCAACTATTACGACGGAGTAACACAGCAGGAAGCCGAGGAGTTTTATGCAGCAATGCGCGACACGACAACCAGCCAGCCCATATCGTACGGACTCAACAGCCGGCTGGTAAAACGCGATGGCCGGATATACGAAGAGACATATAAAATAGGAGGCCGGTACAGTGCAGCTTTGGAAAAAATAGCAGAATGCCTCGAAAAAGCGAAAGAATATGCCGAGAACGAGGAACAAAAGGAGATAATAGAAACACTCGTGGAATTTAACCGTACGGGTGATTTGAAAACATTCGACGAATACTGTATAAAATGGGTGGAAGAGTTGAGCGGCACAGTTGATTTCATCTGCGGTTTTACCGAAGTATATGGCGACCCGCTCGGTCTAAAGGGAAGCTGGGAGAGTTCGATAAACTTCAAAAACCATGAAGCATCGGAACGCACAGACATAATAAGCAAAAACGCACAGTGGTTCGAAGACAATTCCCCGATAGACGACAGGTTCAAAAAGGAGCAGGTAAAGGGAGTATCGGCAAAAGTGATAACCGTTGCAATGCTCGGAGGAGACTGCTATCCAAGCACCCCGATAGGGATAAACCTGCCGAATGCCGACTGGATAAGACGAGACCACGGCTCGAAATCGGTAACGATAGAAAACATAACGGAAGCATACGACGTCGCATCGCAGGGGACAGGATTCAACGACGAGTTCATACCCGATGCCCACACCCGCAAACTTGTTTCGGAATACGGTTTCGTAGCAGACAATCTGCACACCGATTTGCATGAATGTCTCGGACACGGGTCGGGCAAAATGCTGCCGGGTGTTGAATCAGACGCACTGAAATCATACAGTTCCACACTGGAAGAAGCCCGTGCCGACCTTTTCGCCCTCTACTACATGGGAGACAAGAAGATACTTGAACTCGGGCTGTTACCGGACAAAGAAGCTTACAAGGCCGAATACTACAAATACATGATGAACGGCCTTATGACCCAACTGACGAGGATACGGCCGGGCGACAACATTGAAGAGGCGCACATGCGCAACCGTCAGCTTATAGCCCGCTGGACAATGGAAAAGGGCGCCGCCGACAAAGTGGTAGAGATAAAAGAGATAAACGGGAAAAGATACGTAATAGTGAACGACTACAAGAAACTGCGTAATCTGTTCGGAAACCTTTTAGCCGAGATACAGCGGATAAAATCGGAAGGGGACTATGAAGCAGGCAAAAATCTTGTAGAAAACTATGCCGTAAAAGTAGATGCAGACTTGCATAACGAAGTACTTGAACGATACAAGAACCTCGGCATCGCACCATATAAAGGCTTTGTAAATCCGCGCTATACTCCGGTAAAGGATGAAAACGGCAACATCACCGACGTAACCGTATCGTACAACGAGGGATATGCCGAACAAATGCTCAGATATTCGGAAGAATACTCGCTGTTACCGACATATAACGATTAACCGATATGACGACCGAAGAGACCATAAGGAAAATAAAAGCGGAATTCAGACGCGGGATGAACGGCGTAGTCTCATCGAGCATGAGAGAAAAAGGCCTGCATTACAAACTGAATTTCGGACTCACATTACCGATACTAAAGGAAATATCGCAACAATATCCAAAAGATGCAGAAGTAGCGGAAAAGTTGTGGCACGAAGAGATTAGGGAATCAAAACTGCTCGCTCCGATGTTATATCCTGCGGAAATGATGGATATGGAAACCGCAAAACGATGGATAACAGAGATTCCAAACACCGAAGTTGCCGATATATGCAATATGTATCTGATAAGCAAACTCCCATACGCCAAGACTCTTGCCTATGAATATTCGAAATCGGACAAAGAGTTGGAAATATACATTGCTCTGTCGCTCTTCAACAGATTGGCAATGGCCGGAGGAATAGGCGAAAAAGAGAAAACGGAGATTATGGCCATAGCAGAGCAGCATAAGGCAGAAACCTCCCCTACCGTAACCATAGCAGCATTGAGACTTGCAGACAGGTTGCAATAAAACAGTGAGGGAAAAGTAAGGAAACAAATATATACACAATGGAAGTAGCCGAACGCAATAAAAGGATATATAAAGTTACGGTAGTAGGAAGTATTGTAAACCTGCTGCTGATAATATTCAAATTTGCAGCAGGGATACTGGGCAGAAGTTCGGCCATGATTGCCGATGCGGTGCACTCGTTATCCGACTTCATAACCGATGTAATAGTGATAGCGTTCGTAAAAATATCCGGACGTCCCAATGATAAGGACCACGAATACGGACACGGCAAATACGAAACCCTCGCCGCACTTTTGATAGGAGTAATACTGCTGCTTGTAGGATTCGGCATAGCATACAACGGCTTGTCCTCCATAATATCCGTAATAAAAGGAGAAGAGTTACCTGCACCCGGTATGATAGCCTTAATTGGTGCGTTGGTTTCGATACTGATGAAAGAGGGTTTATTCCAATACACCGTAATAGAAGGCAGGCGTCTAAAATCGGATGCGGTAATAGCAAACGCATGGCATCACAGAAGCGATGCTCTATCGTCGATAGCGACCACAATAGGTATAGGCGGAGCTATACTGCTCGGTAACAAATGGACGATTCTCGACCCGCTGGCAGGAGTATTGGTAAGCATTTTTATCATGACGACTGCCGTACGCCTGATAAAGCCCTCGCTCGACGAACTGATGGAACGGTCATTACCCGAAAGCACAGAATTGGAGATAAGAAGTATTGTGAAAAAATTCGAAGGCGTATATAATTTTCACAATCTATATACCCGCAAGATTGGAGGGTATTATGCAATAGAATTCGCAATATGCATGAACGGCGACGTGTCGGTAAAAAACGCACATGAAATAATAAGCACCATAGAGGACAAACTGCGTGAACAGTTCGGCGACAGAACGCATATAATGATTCACGTCGAGCCGCTATAAAGAGCCACATATAAGGTATTTTACAGAATCGGCTATATATAAAAAAAGACGCTTTCCCTATTGAAATAATCTGTTTGGGAAAGCGTCATTTTATATCGATTCACGGCAGTGAACGAAACTCTATTTATATGAATCCTTATATATGGAAAAGACCTCTTCATCGGTAAGCAAATGAGGGTCGAGGGCAAAAAGATTGCCTACTGTTCGACGTGCAATCTCTATAAAACGAGGAATATCGTCTTCCTTTATTCCGTAATCCGACAATTTTATATCATCCACACCACACTGTTTTTGTAGCGTTGCCAGAGCTTTCAGGAAGTCTTTAGGTGTGGCAGCCTTGTTGCCCGTCATTGCTTCCGCCATCTTTTTATACTTTGCCGGATGGTCATTTACAAAACGGCTGAAATACGCAAGTGATATGGCTATCAACCCAGCTCCGTGCGGCAAATTGCCGTAAACCGCACTCATGGCATGTTCCATGGAATGTTCGGATGTACAACAAGACGTTGCTTCGACCATCCCGGAAAGAGTGCTTGCCAGCGCAACATCGGTACGCGCCTCAATGTCTGAACCGTCGGCTACGGCTCGCGGCAATGACTTTGCCAACAATGATATGCTCTTAAGCGCATACAAGTCGCTTATTGGAGTAGCAATAGATGCTATATACCCTTCTGCCGCATGAAAAAAGGCATCGAATCCCTGAAATGCCGTATATTTTGCAGGCACTGTTGTCATTAACTCGGGATCGACAACGGCTATCTGCGGAAAAAGATCCGATGTACCATAACCTATCTTTTCATCCTTATATGTAATAACGGTCCACGGGTCGATTTCTGTCCCCGTCCCCGCTGTAGTGGGGATAGCTATAACCGGCAATGCTCCTTGCGGAGGCAACCCCTTGCCGCTCCCGCCAACAACATAATCCCAATAATCCCCGCTGTTTACAGCCATAAGGGCTATCGATTTCGCACTGTCTATCGAACTGCCGCCGCCAAGTCCGATTACAAAATCGCAGTTTGTGTTGCGAGCCAATGCTGCCCCTTCCATTACGTGTTCCTTTATCGGGTTTGCCTGTATCTTGTCAAACACTTCATATTCCACTCCCTGCTTTGCAAGAGCTTTTGTAACGGATGCCAAATATCCGTACTTACGCATGGAAGTCCCCGATGAGATTACGATTAAAGCCTTGCTGCCGGGTAACTTTTCAGTGGCCAACGCGCTTATTGAACCACATCCGAAAATCAATCTTGTAGGTATTTGCTGAGTAAAGTTTGTTATCATACAATCTGTCCGTTTATATTTTTTCGTTTATATTATTATTTTGATATGCATGTATTACAAATATACCCCCTTTAACACGATATTTAAAGCAAAAAAAGCGTAAATATTACCATTATATTATTATACGTACATGACCTGCTTTATAATAAAAAAGAGCCGCAGCGATGAACTAAGTTTCGCCGCGGCTCTTATACATATATAAGCGATTAAAATACAAGATATTTAATGAAATGGAAACAACATATACCTGCTCTCCGTATTATTCTTATTGGCCTTATCCAAACCACGCAATTACACAATACCAGCCAGACTCCTCGCTTCTATTTATTTTAGATAATATCGTATAGGATACCTCCTGCTACCGGTTTATTCCGTATCATTATCTTCCTCCCCGTACCACCAGTCGGAAATACGCGACATGGGCCCGGTCTCTTCCCGTCCGCTTAATTCGACATCTACCGTACATGCCGAAAGTATTGCACCCATAAACAAAGAGAGAAATAATTTTTGCATAACAACAGTTGTCTTTTCCCAAACTATACGATAAGCCCTCCTATAATCTCCTGAACAGAATGACATCCCTGCCTTACGAGGTACTCCTCTATCCCTTTCACTATTTTTACCGAAACGGACGGGTCTATGAAATTGGCTGTTCCTATCTCTACGGCTGTTGCTCCGGCAAGCAAAAATTCCACGGCATCTGTTGCCGATGAAATTCCGCCCAATCCTATAACCGGAATCTTGACCGATTTGGCAACCTGCCATACCATACGCAATGCGACGGGTTTTACACATGCACCGGACAATCCGCCGGTAACGGTAGATAACACCGGACGTCTTTTCTCGGCATCGACAGCCATACCCAACAACGTATTTATAAGCGATACGGAATCGGCTCCTTCACTCTCGGCTGCACGGGCTATTTCTGTTATGTCGGTAACATTGGGCGACAGTTTTACTATAAGGGTCTTGTCGTATGCACGCCTTACTGCCCCTACTACTTCTTCGACGCTGCGAGATGACGTACCGAAAGCCATACCGCCCTCCTTTACATTGGGGCACGATATGTTCAACTCTATAGCCGGGATAGCGTCGAGGACGGACAGTTTCTCGGCAACAGCGACATAATCCGCCACCGTCGAACCGGACACATTTACAATTACCGACGTGTCCAAGTCCTTAATTTTCGGGTATATCTCCTTAATAAAGTAATCGACGCCTTTATTCTGCAAACCTACTGCATTAAGCATACCCGATGGTGTCTCCGCCATTCTCGGATAAGGGTTTCCTTCCCTCGGCAAAAGCGTCGTTCCTTTTACAACAATCCCCCCCAATTCGGAAAGATTTACAAAGTCCTCAAACTCAAGACCGTATCCGAACGTTCCCGATGCAGTCATCACCGGGTTCTTAAGTTTCAGACCTTTTATGTTTACATTCAAATTAACCATTGCAACTCCTTTATATTAAATACCGGACCTTCTTTGCATACACAAACATTGCCCTTAATCGTATTCTCAACACAACAAAGGCATGCGCCCAATCCGCAAGCCATCTCGTTCTCCAGCGAAACCTCGCAATCCAGACACAAACGCGTTGCCATTTTAGCTACGGCAAGCATCATGGGCCGGGGGCCGCAACAATAGAGTTTGTCATATTTCTCCTTTTGCCACAATGTATGATTGGTTACAAACCCTTTTTCACCCTCCGAACCGTCTTCCGTTGTATAATAGGTTTTCGCTATGGCTTCAAATTCGGACTTCTGAAGCAAATCCTTATCGCTTTTCGCCCCCAACAGGAATTCGGGACTATACCCTTGTCTTTTCAACTCTGCCCCCCAATATAGCAACGGGGCTACTCCGACTCCACCTCCTACAAGCAGTACCTTACCGTTCTTTTCGGCAGGGAGGGAAAACCCTTTTCCCAACGGGTATATTATATTGATAATACTGCCGGACTGCATTTCCGACATGCGGGACGTTCCTGCACCGACCTGTTGCACAAGCAACCAAAGTTCATTCTTGTCCCTGTCGATATAATTTATGGATATTGGCCGCCTCAGATATGTTTTAGGCTCACCTTCGACCTTTACTTCCACAAACTGGCCGGGCTCGGCAGGAGGCAATAAAGAGCCGTCTGAGGGGGATAATTTCAATAATGCATGTTTGGAATGGATATGGATATTCTCCTTAACTACCATATCGAGCACGTATTTCTTCATATAATATCGGTATCTCCTATAACAATTTTCACACTTCACTAAGAATCAGAATATTGGAAAGGAATAATATTCACATGCAAAAGAATATTCCATATCTGATTCCGAACAACAAATGTAATAAAATAAGAGCAAAAATCGATTAGATGAAGGTTACAAAATAAAGGGACATGAATAGATGCTATATAAGAAAGAGACAACAAACAGACAACTAAATCTTTATATTAGCAATCCTGCCGACAAACGATTCCGGTAACCATTTCGTAAACCGGCCGGGATTAACAAACAGGCATTTTAGAAACATATATATTACCTGTCTCATACTTTAATATATATCGCATATATTTTATCCTTGACAAATGGAAGTGTTTTCCAAACAGACTGCCTCCCGGATTTTATTAGATTCAAATTGTGCCTTGCAGGTAAATATCAGTTCGAATTATATATCTCAAATGTATTATCGGTATAGAAAACTATAATCTTGTCTATTTTTCTATTGTCCGATTTTTTAGATTCTACTTGAATTAAATTGTCCGCAGTATCAGAAATGACTTCTAAACCTTTATTATCAGGGGGTTCTACAGCTTCAGGCACAGGTTTTGAGTCGTTTTCTTTCGAATATTCATGCCGGAGTTCATAAACGGGAGGAATATCCTGCAGAGATTTGAACAATCCTGTATTAATTTCAGGTTCTGCACCGGCTGCGGAAGCTGTAAAGCCGGGCTCGCCTTCGCCAAACATAAGCCAGTTTATGGAAACATCGGGGAGAGCATTATGAATCTTAACGATAATTTCTTTGCTTACATCGTTCCTCCCGCTCAAACAATGCGAAAGAGTAGATCTTTTTATTCCGACTTTGTCAGCAAACTCTCCGTCTGTCAATTTCAGTGCAGTTATTATCTCTTTAATCCTGTTATTCATGTTTACAAATATGAATCGTATAAATGTAAATGTCAATACAAATGTAAATCGTTATTTTCATATTTGCAAATTACATTTGTAAAACAAACACAATATCCAAATGTATATAGAGAAATGTCCGGCTTTGACCAATCAGTACTTCACAGTTAAACAATAAATACATAAAATACAATCTAAATATCTGAATATAAAAAGGATATATATTAAAATTACACGGATATACCTCTTGTATGAGCACATACAACCATAAACATAATATACTTATAGTCCAATATAAATATATATTTATCTGATTATATGCGCATTATATTATAAATATATTATAAACTAAAACTATATTACAGTATGTTTACAAACGGAAAACATTTACTGTTTCTATTTGTAAAACGCAAATATTACAAACGGAAAATATTTGTATATTCTCCGATTTACACAATTGTAAAAACGAAAATACCTTAAACTGTTTGTAATTGTAAACTAACAGGATATTAACAGCGTGTTGATTATAAATTATTTAACATTTAACCCGCTTTTAGGACGTCGTATATATGTAAATCCAGAATTTACATATATACATTAATACTAAATGCACGTTTTTTATAGGGTAGTTATCTAAACATCAAATAGTTACCCTTCTTTAATTAGTGGTTTTGAGTTAATTTCCTTCGAAAATCGGCAGACTGTCCGTATTTCCGGACATATATTTCACGGATTTAATGCATAATTTTATACAGCAACTCCTTCAGCAGGGATGCATCGGTAGTATTGGGGGCAACACCTACCCCTTTCGATTTCGCATCGTATTCTCTTATGTATGATATTATATCCACACACTTATATGCCGAATAGTTTTGTAATGCCTTTCTGTATCTCTGCGTGTAGTATTGCGACTTCATATTAAGTTCTTTTGCAATACCGGCATCGCTTTTGTCTTTGGCATAGTACAAAATCATCAAATTGGAAAAGAAATTGAATAAAACGCTTATCGTCAATACGAGAGGATTATTCTTGGGATTTTTTTCGAAATACTTTACTATGCCTGCAACTTTGTAATAATCTTTATTTATTACGGAATCCAACAGTTCAAAGTTATTGTAATCCTTGCTTATTCCTATATTGGCCTCTACTACTTCAGGAGTTATCGCCTCCCTGCCGCCTGTTACAATTTTCAGCTTTTGAAGTTCTCCGGCCATACGGTTCAAATCGTTTCCTATATAATCGGCCAACATGGAGACTGCTTTCACCCCTATTGTCATCCCCATACCGGCAACATAATCATTGATGAATGAAGGAAGCTGACTGTCGTATATTTTTTTAGACTCTACTACAAGTCCCACTTTTTCTATTGCTGCTACAAGTTTCTTGTCTTTCAGATTCTTTCCTTTATAGTTCAGTACAAGTACCGTGGCCGGCTGCAACTCCTGCATATAATAGATAAGGGCATCTATCTTATCCATATTCTGCGCCTCCTTGATAACAATCAACTGGCGGGGAGCCATCATGGGATACCGCTTGGCTGCATTTATGACATACGACACTTCTGCTTCATTACCGTACAGTATGGTCTGGTTGAAATCGCGTTCCGAATCGTCAAGAGCATTTTCAACAATAGCGTCCGTTATCATATCGATATAATAAGGCTCCTCTCCCATAAGGAGATATACGGGTTTAAAAATTCCCTTCTTTATTTCAGATATGAGCTTGGTATATTTGTTTTGCTCTTGTGCCATATTGCCGTCCTGTTTGAATATGTCTTTTGAAGATACAATCTCTTTTCCTAACTTTGAGGTAAAATTAATTAATTCCGGAGTCTGTCGCAAATTAAATTTTCTGTTCCATGAAAGAGCTCTCTTTACCGCAATATGAATTTACATACAGAACAGAAAACGGTCGCAAGTATATATTTGACAAGATTCGCAAAAAGTTTGTAGCAGCCACACCGGAAGAATTGGTTCGTCAGCATTTCGTGGCATATGTGATAGATGAGAAAGGGTATCCGGAAGGGAGAATCGGGAATGAAATATCGTTGTGCCTTAACGGATGTAAGAAACGGTGCGATACGGTCATATATGACAACTACGGTAATCCTTGTGCCATAGTAGAATACAAAGCTCCGAATATTGATATTACTCAAGAAGTATTCAACCAGATTGCCGTGTACAACATAATATTGAAAGTACGGTTTCTCATAGTGAGCAACGGCATAAGCCACTACTGCTGCCGTATCGATTACGAATCTGGAAAAAGCCTTTTTATAGACCATATTCCGGAATATGTAGAGCTTCTGCAATAATCGGGATACCTCCATCCCACTCCACTCTGTGGGATATATGCAATATGTAATTGCTCCGTAAAATGCCAACCGATAACCGAATAATAAAACCGGGACGAACGACAAAACATGATTTGTTATCCGCCCCGGTTGTTTTTTAATCTTGGGTTATGTCTTGAATCAGGAATGGTTCTGTTATTTCCTGAGCATAGATTCTATTTCATCGACATTCGATTTTATGGTCTTGTCTATTTCCATTAAATCGGATATTGTCTTGCAGGCATGTAATACGGTTGCATGATCTTTCTTCCCGAGCATGGAACCGATTCTGGCGAGCGAGCAATCGGTATATTTCTTTGCGAGGTACATGGATATTTGCCGAGCCTGTACTATTTCGCGTTTTCTGGTCTTTGCCTGCAACAACTTTACATCCATATTGTAATAGTCGCAGACCTTCTCCTGTATTAATTCAATGGTAATCTGTTTCTTCTCGATGTTTACACTGGTGGAGAGAACTTTCTCTGCGAGGTCGAGACTTATCTCTCTATTCAATGCTGTTGCCCGGAACATTAACGATGCAAGTACCCCTTCCAAATCTCGTACATTATCCGATACGTTTCGTGCAACGAACTCGATAACCTCATCGGATATTGGCAGACCGTCATGTTTAATCTTATTCTTCAGTATATTATACCTCAGTTCATAATCGGGTCGCTCCACCTCGGCCAATAATCCCCATTTGAATCGGGATATTAATCGCGGAAGTATCCCTCCCAACGAAACGGGCGGACGGTCGGCTGAAAGGATCAACTGTTTGCTGTTCTGGTGCAAATGGTTGAATATATGAAAGAACGTGTTCTGGGTTTGGGTCTTATCGGCCAAATCCTGAATATCGTCTATCAACAGCACATCGATGCTTTGGTAGAAATTGATAAAATCCGGAACGGTATTGCTACGGGTTGCATTTACGAACTGCAACTGGAAAAGGTGAGACGATATATACAATACCCGGCTCTTCGGATTACACTCTTTTATCTGACGCCCTATGGCCTGCATAAGGTGTGTTTTGCCTACTCCCGACTCTCCGTGTATAAACAACGGGTTAAACGCGGTTTTACCCGGAGCTTGCGAAATGGTCAGGCCGGCAGTTCTTGCCAACATGTTGCTGACACCGGGATAAAAGTTTTCGAACGTGTAATTCGAATTCAACTGCGGATCCAAATCTTCATATACATTCTGTTTGAATATATCGGGAATGTTTTTCGAAAATCTTACACCGCTGCGTTGCTGTTTTGCCGAAATATCTATAGAGGCACTCGGCTCCTTTACTATACCTACATGGTACATCAGTTTTATACCGGCACCGAAAACCCGCATCAGCACTTTCTCTATAAGGTCGAGGTAATGCTCTTCAAGATATTCGCAAAAAAATGATGACGGAACTCCAAGCGTCAAAGTATTCTCTTCGAAGCCATAAACGGTAATAGGAGCGAACCAACTTTTATAAGCCTGCTCGCCTATATTATCCTTTATTATGGCCAGACACTGACCCCACTTTTCTTCACTGTTAGACGCCATTTTATTACTGAAATTCTATACTTTTTATTTTAAGCAGACACAAAGGTTGCATAACTTTTTCTAAAAAAAAAACGCTTATTTTTTTGGTTGTTTTACGTTTTTTGTATCGTACTGATTCCTATTCAATTACACCTTTTTGCCCGTTTTATGTTTAAAAACACATGATTATTTTTTCAAACACATGAATATCAACATGTTATATTTTGGAGCGAATAAGATTCCGTAGTTATGCCGTCGGCATATCTACGCATCAGAACCCCATTTTTTCATAAAAACAGTATTGATTTCTTTTTAGAGAAAATCAATTGTTATTTAGAGACATTTTAAATAACGTCGTTATTTATCCTTTTTCCCGAACAGAGAAAAATGAACATATCTTTTCGGATGTTTTCTAAGGTCTATAAGAAGCGAATCGGCACTCTGCAATGTGTTCACTACTTCATCATAAACGCCGCGTTCATTAAGCAGCAACCCTATAGTATTTGT
Organism: Candidatus Caccoplasma merdipullorum; assembly: GCA_017694415.1. GTDB lineage: Bacteria > Bacteroidota > Bacteroidia > Bacteroidales > G3-4614 > Caccoplasma_A > Caccoplasma_A merdipullorum. Next base: position 32,769 of record JADIMW010000088.1, on the reverse strand, counting down.
CTGCTCATTGAGTTTTGCGGTTATATCTTTTATGTTCATCAATACTGTATCTGCCGATGCTGCTATTCCTTTTATATTGGCATTGTCGAGTTCGGAGGTAACTCCTTTCAGGTTATATACAGCCGTATCTATGTTGTTTCCTATGGCCGGGAACTGACAGGTCATGAATTTCGACAGTTCGCCGCTCGTTGTTTCCAAATCAGCCGTAATGGCATCTAAACGCGTTACCGTTACGGCAAGTTCGGGACTGTTTACAATATTGTTAATACCGGTCAATATACTGTCTATTTTGGGCAGCATCTCGGTAACCTTCGGCAGGATATCCTTGCCTACGGAATCCATCATCCCCTCCTCTATTACTCCGGGAATAGTATCACCGGGCTGATACATGTTCTCGGCCGTTAATGCCGGATATAGTGCGACTATTGATGTGCCAAGTATATCCGACTCAAGTCGCGCATACGTCCCGACAGGCACGTTTATCGATTTGTCTATATCTATCTCTATATCGATTTTTCCCGTGTTCTGGTTGTATTTCATATCGCGTACCAGCCCTACCTGAAAACCTGATATTTCCACCGGTGCGGAAAGGGTAAGTCCGCTAACGCGGTCGAACTGTATATTATAGTAATTGACTGGTTTCATAATGTTTACGCCTTTCAGATAATCTATTCCTATTATAAGGATAACAGCACACAAGATTACCGTAACGGCTATCTTAACCTCCTTTGTAAACATCTTTTTCATATCGCGATATTTTAATTATCAATAATTAACTTTCTCTCCCTCAACAAAATGTACTATAAATGCATCTTTAAACAATTTGCGTACACGGGACAACTCTTTCGATGCGGAATTTTTATCCGGAAATTCTCCGTATGTATATTTATATAAACCTTTTTCGGTATAATAGTTTACCGGAGACAACCCTTTGAATGCTGAAGATTTCGTATTCAAACGGTCAGGCGAGGCCATAATCTGTATTTTATACGATTCTCCTTTTTTAGTTTTCGCATCGGCATTTCCCCGACTCGACGGTGTGGTGTCGATATTATTCTGTTGAGCCGATGATGTGCTTCTTTGCGTATCTTTCGACGTTGAGACTTTTATATTCTGCTTTCTCGTCCAGCCCGATTTATATTCTCTAAATGCGTTGTATATCGATTCCGCTATCTTCTGACGCCCCGCCTCTGTAGCGAGATACCTTTCTTCTTCTGCATTGGTTATATATCCGACCTCTATCAGAATGCTCGGCATGCTTGTTGCGCGCAACACCCAAAATCCGGCTTGACGGACTCCCCTGTCAACGCGCCCCGCATTGTCTTCGAACTGACTCTGAACAAGAGCGGCAAGATTTATGCTTTGTTCGAGGTTGGTTCCCTGCATAAAATCGAACATTATATACGATTCGGCCGATGTGGGGTCGAATCCTTCGTATGTCGTAGTGTAGTCGTCTTCCAACAGGATTACGGAGTTCTCGCGCTTTGCAACCTGCAGGTTCTCTGCGGTTTTTGCCAAACCTAACGCATACGTCTCTGTTCCTCTCGCGGATTTTGATTGTGCGGCATTTGTATGAACCGAAATAAACAAATCGGCATGGTTGCGGTTGGCTATGCGGGCACGTTCCACAAGTTCGACGAATTTATCGGTACTCCGCGTATATATTATCTTTACGTCGGGGTGATTCTTTTTTATCATGGCCCCGAGTTTCAAAACTATGCCGAGATTTATATCCTTTTCCCGTATTTTGCTTCCAATCGCCCCGGGGTCTTTTCCTCCGTGTCCTGCATCAAGTACGACGGTAAACGTCCCCGATTCTGCGGCATATGACGGTATGACGATACTTATCGAAACAACAAATGCAAGTATCAGAATATACCCGAACCCTAAACTATTCCTCAATTTATACAACATACAGAAAATGGTTTGCCGCAGTTATACGCTATATCTTTGCAAAGATACTAATATTTACCGTATTTATCGTTTAACGACATGTTATATTTTGCATAAATGGATATAATCCGAAAGATGCGAAAGCTCCGTTTTTCGAATATTAATTGTTATCTTAGCGAGCGTTTTTTCAATAACCGTGAATTTATGACCGGTTGATGAAACGCAATTGACGGGATTATAAAGAACGTTTGAATGGACAGGTTTATATATATATTCATAACCATTATATACATGACAATTCCGGCATGTTCCTGCCAAGACGATTCCGGTCATGCGGTAACGTTAAAACGGTTCGACCGTGAATTATTGAAGGCTATGTCCGACGATACCGGCATATTACCGAACAATTACATTCCCATACTTAAAATTTATGCGACCGGGATTATAAAATGCAGCCTTCCGGGAGACTCTACAGATAAAATGGTTTCGGATTTAAAATCGGTATATGCATCAGCCAAAGGTTTCGGACAGTTGTACGGAGACACGGAAAATATTTTTTACGATACAAGCGATATAGAAAAGGAGCTTTCCTGCGGAGCAAAACGTTACTTATCTATCTTCCCGGGCAGTTATTTTCCTGAAATCTATACTCATGTATCGGGTTTTTCCCAATCAATAATAACGGCCGATTCTATTATGTCGATAGCGTTGGATAATTACCTCGGTAAAGAATACAAAGGATATAAAGGCGTATTTTTTGATTATCAGTTAAAAAACAGGGAACGCAGCCGGATTGTACCCGATATTTTCACCGTCTGCCTGTACGAAGCCTTTCCGTACAATGTAAAGAAGCGACAGGTTATAGACGGCATGATATATGAAGGGTGCATAATATATGCCATCAGCCGCATTCTTCCGAACCGCAGCATATCGGAAATAATGAACTATTCTGATGAACTTATGGAATGGTGTGAAGAGAACGAAAGGAATATTTGGGCATATATGGTAAAATCTGAACATCTCTATTCGTCCGACCCTCTTATATATTCGAAATATATGAACGATGCCCCATATACGTCGTTTTTCGGGAAAGGGTCGCCCGACAGACTTGGGATATGGCTGGGATACAAAATAATTGAAAGTTACATAAAGTCTTCAAACAGTGATTCTATATTGACAGAGTTATTGTCCGGCAAATATGAAACAGCAGAAATTCTCACAAACTCAAAATACGGCAATTGAAAATTATGGATAAAGAAACATACGGTTTAATTGGATACCCGTTGGGGCACTCCTTTTCCAGGAAATATTTTACGGAAAAATTCATACATGATAATATAAATGCAGAATATCTTAACTTCGAAATAGAATCTGTATCAGGGCTCAAAAGGATTATCGAAGAGAATAAGTTCTTAAAGGGGTTGAACGTTACTATTCCGCATAAACAAAATGTGATACCTCTCCTCGACGAACTGGATGAAACAGCCTCTGAAATAGGTGCCGTAAATGTTATAAAGATAACCCACGACGTGGAGGGTAAAATACACCTTAAGGGTTTCAATACCGATGTAACAGGTTTTAAAGGCTCAATATCTCCGATGTTGGAATCGTGGAACAAGAATGCACTGATATTAGGTACGGGAGGTGTATCTAAAGCCATAAACTTCGCCCTCAAGTCTTTGGGAATAGAAACTCTTTTCGTCTCACGCACGCCTAAAGACGGTGCTATAACATACAAAAACATAAATGCAGAAACCATGAACAAATATACGGTAATTGTAAACGCCTCTCCTGTGGGAATGTTTCCATATACAGACGCAGCTCCGGAGATACCGTATGAACATATTGGCAAAAGGCATGTTATTTTCGACACAATATATAACCCGCCTGCAACTTTATTTATGAAACTGGCGGAACAGAGAGGGGCAAAGGTAAAAAGCGGTATGGAGATGCTCATCGGACAGGCTGAAGCTGCATGGAAGATATGGAATTCTTAATTCCTTCCGCCGAACCGTCCTGAACAAATATATCTCCCGGCTGTTATACTCTTCGAACATGTTTTATTATCGGAGAGTATTTATGAACAACAATCTGAAGAAGAATATCATAAGTGTTACCATAGCTGTAATACTTGTCTTATTGTGGCTCTTTTTAGGTACGAATGCGTACGAAAAAGAGGAAGTATATGAAAACGAAGTATCGCACGAGTGTTTCGGGATGCCATGATTGTATAAAAACAGGACTCCGTATCCCGAGACAAGCAGAATCCCGAGAAGTTTTTATCCAACTTCTCGGGATTCTGCCATTATAATAATGTTTTGCTGACGGATACTATATCCACCGACGCCAGAACGGACGTTTTTTATTGTGCTGCGTATCCGGTTCTCCATATCCGTAACCATAACCGTAGCTATACCCGTAACGAGAACCGTAGCCATAACCGTATCCGTAGCGTTTGTATCCATATACTTTCGAACGGATATTTACGGCATTAACGAGGATATACAACTGTCGCAATTTATCTTCTTTGACAAGATTCTCCAAAACCTCGATATATTTTCGGGAAGAGAAGTTTGCACGCATTACATATATGTTCAAGTCGGCATACTGTGTCAGGAGGAATGTGTCTGACACCATCCCAACAGGCGCCGAATCGACAATTATGTATTCGTATTTTTCTCTTAGGTATTCAAACACCGTACCCAACGAAGAATTTATCAACAATTCGTTCGGGTTCGGGGGTATAGGCCCGGCAGGCAACAAGTCGAGATATTCCGACACACCAGACGGAATAATCAATGAATCCAAATCGGTCTCCTTGCCTGAAAGATACGATACCAAACCTTTCGAGGTAGATATGGAAAAGAGTTTCCGGATTTGCGGACGCCGTATGTCAAGACCGACCAGAATGGTCTTCTTCCTTGCCAAAGCAAAACTCAATGCAGTATTGCTTGAGACAAATGTCTTTCCTTCTTGTGTCGTGGTAGAAGTAAAACATACAACCTTCCGCTCTGGGGTATCCAATATGGATTGTATATTGTTTCTCAACAACCGGAACAACTCTACGATAGGTGCCGTAGATTTAGGCTTAACGACAAACGACTCTTTAGTCTCGTTTTCCGATATCTCTCCAATAACCGGTATATCGGTCAGACGCTCTATGTCTATCTTGTCTTTAAATGTTACGTTAAAGAGTCCTATAATAAATATAATGACAGCCGGGATTACCAACCCTACCGCAAGCGCGGTCATAAGAGACTTCGACCTTTGCGGATAGACCGCTCCCCCCGATGCCTCCGGCATGTTTATTATTGTTGCTGTGGGAACTGTAAGGGAGCGACTGAGGGCATTCTCTTCGCGCTTCTGCAGCAGGAAGATATAGAGTTCGTTCTTTATCGACTGCTGACGCATTATCTCGGACATTTGCCTCTCGATTTCGGGAGCCATGTTCATCTTCGAATCGACCTCCGCACCTTTCTTCTGTACTCTCGATTTTTCAAGTTCAATAACCTTGCGGGTTGCCTCTATCCCGTTTTTAACACCCTCCCTCAAGACCTTTATGTTCTGGTCTATTTTTGCAATAGAAGGATTATCGACAGATGAAGAATGCAGCATTCTGGCACGGCTTACAAGTTCCTGATTATACTTGTCCACCATAGTATTGAATGCGGCATCTGTAATGCCGAGAGTCGGAATTACAGAGTATTCGTTATTCTTGTCGGAGATGAATTCATCCACATAGTCGAGAAGATTCAACTGCATATCCATATCGAAAACCGACTGCTCTATCGATTTCAATTCACCCAAGACCATGCCGGCATTGCTCTGCGGGTCTGTCAGTCTGTAATCTTTTTTATATGCTTCTATTTCGCGCTCTACATCCCCAAGTTCCTTCGCTATGGCGACAATTCGTTCGTCGATAAACTTGCCTGTATTTACCAATGCCTGGTTTTTTTCATTTATGCTTAACTCGTTATAATAATATACAAGTTTTTCAAGTACATCAATCGCTTTTGAAATATTATATGTCCTCAACGACATGGTCAAAATCGTCGAGCCTTTGCTCAACACCGAAGGGATAAGCGTCTTTGACAAATGGTTTGCCACTATATCGGGAGAAACTACAGTTATGACTATATCTTCTGCGACCACAGGGTAATCCGGTCGTTTGGTCAGTGTAAAATCGATTCCTCCGATAGATACCGACACTGGTGTATTCCCGAGCCTGTATGACTGCGACTCGTTTCTATACAGAACCTGAACATCATATCCGTTTTTATCCGTCCCTTTAACCGCTTCAATCCTTATCTCGCCGCGGACATTCCGAACCACGTTCGTATCTATATCCAAATATATCGGGGTATTTTTATATATATCTACAAGGCGTAATCCCTTTTTTATAAAGTAAGTGGTATGAATCTTCAAATCATTAACCACTTTCAACGTTACCGATTTGGAGCGCATTATCTCGGTTTCGTTTTCCAGATTACGCTGTGTCGATCTTATTCCCAAAGTCTCGAGCATCAGGTTGTCTGCCGAACCGCTGTTCCTGTCGCTCTTCATCAAAATAGATGTAGAGACAATATATTCGTCATTCTTTTTTGCAAGGTCGAACGCAGTATATGCAACGGCAACCGCAGCACAAATGACGAACCACTTCCAATATACGAGATATGTAAAAAGTATCTCCCTGAAATCGGCAAGTTTACTTTTACCTTCTTCTTGCTCCAATATTTTTTTTGTATCCATTTTAATATCTCGATAAAGTAACGACAAGGTTCGCTATAGATACAGAAGTAGAAACCAATCCCACGGCAAAAGTGACTACGGAAGGTATTATAAACGCACTCCTCGCCTTGGAACGGTTCTGTTCCACATATACTATATCGTTTTGTCTAAGGTAGTAATACGGTGAAAACAACAGATACTTGTCATTAAGGTCATAGCGGAATATTTCCCTCGTTCCGTCGGCATTGGTTCTTATCAGCAAAACATTATCCCTGCGGCCTGTTATGGTAAGGTCGCCGGCTTTTGCCAGCAGTTCAAGTATATTTATCCGGTCTTCCTTTACCTCTATCACACCGGGAGAAGAGACATCTCCGAGGACTGTAATCCTGAAGTTCGTTATACGTACCGTAACGACAGGTTCCTGATTAACATATTGCGGATATAGCAGAGATGCTATCAACCGCTCCGCATCGAAGCGGGTCAAACCGGAAACGCTTACCTTTCCTATAACAGGCAACACTATATTGCCGTCATTATCCACATTATACATGCTCCCTTCCGAACCGCCGCCGACAGCTGACGACGACAATGCATCCGACGATATGTTCTGCCTGTTAAAGGCAGCTACAGCCTCTTGGTCATCAGATTCTATTTTTATGGATAACTCGTCCCCTACTGCAATTTTGACGTCAGCCGGTTCTGTTTTTTGCTGCAGAAGTTCTACGGGCAATGTCTCTGCCTCTTTTAAATAAATTACATTTCTGGCTTCCTTACAAGAAGACAACGACAACACGACAAAAGACAAAATCAATGTTTTTCGCATGATACGTATATATACAGATAGAGCAAAAATAAAAATTCAATATCAGAATATCAATTGCAAAGATAAAATAATAATAGAGAATATACCCAAAATACGACCAATTTTCTTATTGTGCCCACACAGTTTTTAAGCTGTTGTTATAATATAATCACATAAAGAATAAACGCCCCCGTTTTTTTACCACATGAAACAGTCAGCACTGTCTCGTTTATTTATAATAACAGAAAAAAACAAACATTGTTTGTATTAAGCATGAATAATAAAAGAAGTAACAGATATTGCGACAAAACACCAAAGCGCAATATCCGAGGAATTACAGTCCTTCCTCTTACACCACCACTTCAAGACCGTCGTATGCAAAACCGACACCGTCAGGCAGTTTTAACGACTCTTCCGCATGCAGTCCCATATCATGACTCATATGTATAAGCAATGTGCGTTGCGGAACTACTCTCTCTACAAGCGACAAAGCATCCGACAAAGACTGGTGCGATATATGTGGAGCATGCCGCAATGCATTAACTATAAGCAAATCCAGAGCAAAGAGCTTTTTACATTCATCATCCGATATTTCCAACATATCGGTAATATATGCGACATTTTCTATTCTATACCCGAGAATAGGCAGATTATAATGCATCACTCTTATAGGGATTACTGGTATTCCCGCAGCCGAGAACGGAGCCTCATCTATAACATGCATTATAAAACGCGCCACTCCGGGATATGGATTCTTAGAAAAACAATACGGAAGATGCGCACGGACTACCTCCGCCACATTCTTTTCGAGATACAAATGAACCCCTTCGTCTTTAGAGAACAGGCGTAATTCATCCAACGCCGCTATATGGTCATAATGTTTGTGGGTCAGAATTACGGCATCCAGTCTATCGACACCTGCCGCAAGAATCTGTTGGCGGAAATCAGGACCGCAATCAATCAGTATATTCTTACCCGACACACTGAACAGTGCAGATGAGCGCAAACGTTTATCGCGGGAATCTGCCGATGTACAGACCCTGCATTTACACCCTATTTGAGGAATTCCTGTCGATGTCCCTGTTCCTAAAAAACGAATTTTCATTTCAACTATATGAAATTAACTTCCGGAGTCAGTTCCACATTATACTTTTCAAATACGCACTTCCTAATCAATTCGGCAAGAGCGACAACATCTTCCGGGAAAGCGTCATTTTCATTTACAATCACCAGACACTGTTTATGATAAACAGCAGCACCTCCCACCCTTTTGCCATGACCGCCCGCGTTGTCGATAAGCCATGCGGCAGAAAGTTTAACCTTACCCTCTTCCGCAGGATATGCCGGCATTCCGGGGTATTCAGACAAAAGGCGTGAATAATGTTCACGACCAACAATCGGATTTACAAAAAAACTACCGGCACTTCCAACAATATCAGGGTCAGGTAGTTTTCTGCTTCTTACAGTAATTACTACGTTTCTGACAGATTCCAACGAAATAGGCGCATCACCCAATATTGTACGCAAATTACCGTACTCCAGCCTGAACTCGGGCTTCTTCCTCAAAACATATTTTACCGCAGTAACAATATACCTCCCTCTCAATTCCTGTTTAAAAATACTGCTTCTGTAAGAATAGCTACACTCAGCATTCGAAAATACTCTCTCCTGCAACGTTTCAACATCTATACAAAAAACGCTGTCGATTACATCCTTGACTTCCACGCCATACGCACCTATATTCTGAATGGCAGACGCTCCCACTTCGCCGGGGATATTCGACAAATTCTCTACCCCGCCGAGACCAGCATCCACACAATACGCCACAAAATCATCCCACACCATACCCGATTCCGCCACAACATATACAAAGTCATTCCCTCCGTCCATACGCCTAACGGAATTCATGCGGGAATGCAGGACAACACCGTCATAATCTTTTGTAAAAAGGAGATTGCTCCCTCCGCCTATATGCAGAAACTTATTGTCTTTCAATAAAGAAGAGGCCAACAACTCTTTCAATTCCGCAACAGTATCATACTCAACAAAATATCGGGCTTGTATATCCATGTGGAACGTATGATACGGTTTCAACGATATGTTTTCCTTTATATCAATCATAACTAATCAAAAAGCAGTGAATCAGCCTCAGCACAAACACCTCGGGTTCGGTCATTATAAACGATATTCAACCAAAAGGCCATCCTGAAATACGAGGTATGTACCATTATTATACATCCAATATTCCCGCAAACCTGCGTTATCCGGAATCTTTCTTACATTATCCGGATACCCGACGGAAATCATCGCCTCATTCTTCGTCATTCCGGCAACAACTTCCACCCTCGTTACAGCCTCCCAAACATCATCGTTTATATCGGGATAACGCTCCCTTATATCTGTAAACGAAAAGAGTTTGTCGAAAGAGGTATATTGAGACGAAATAGCATCACGGTACATCGTGGTACAAACCGAAGCCATTACCCCCCTGCTGTCGGTAAACACAATTTTCAGCGGAAGAACTTTATCCCCCGGTTCAACGCCATTGACAGTTACCGGTACATATTTACGCCCCTTAATATCAACGCCGGACGAATCGCTCCAATTTGCAGAACGGATATACAAAATACGGCCACGCAACAGAGAATCCGCCTTCGCCACATAATCCAGCGGAACCAATTCCGGCAACAACGGTCTGAAACATCCCGCCAACATCTCCCCGGCGCTCTTCTTTACCTTATATTTGTATTTACGTCCCTCACATTCAAAAACTATAGCCGTTTCACTGCCGCTCCACCCTTTCTCTTCCTCAAGCATTCTGTATGTAAATATCTTGCCAGAAAAATCGTCTGACGGAGAAGAAAGCATATTTATACCCAACAAGACAGGCAATTCACGTGTAACACACACGAACTCACGACCGCTGTTCCATTCTTTCAGACATTTCTCATCGAAATTATCGTCAAGAAAAGCCTCTTCGGGAGTTATTACAATTTGCTCCGATTTTTTCCGTTTCGCATCAACCGGATAAAACACGGAAGACAAAACAGTTGTAAATATCAGAAATACGACAATACGGGACATGCAAAAATTATTTTTCCTTACGGGACGAAACCGTTTCAAGAATAACGACAACGGCCACTCCCACCAGAATAAGGACAATTCCCTCCCACATATATGCATCGGGAAGAATGTTGCGTTCGGTCAAAACAGAACCATCCGGTGCATACGACACAGGAAGCTTCCACGGCCATACCTTATTCAACGAGCCCAACATGAATCCGGAAAGGAGAGATATGGTAATATTGTAAAAGTTCGCCAGCAAATACGACAACAGTCGCGAAAACAACACTATTCCCACCAAAGCTCCGGCAGCGAACACCACCAGCAGGAATATATCCAGATTCTTTACGGCCGACATCATATATTCGTATTTACCCAAAAGCAACAGGATAAAACTGCCGGATATTCCGGGCAAAATCATGGCGCAAATTGCTATTGCCCCCGACAGGAATATAAACCACAAATCGTTTGTCGTGGAAGTAGGCGTAACTATGGTTATATAATAAGCAACCGCAGTACCGACAAGGAACATAAACACATTCATTACATTCCATTCCGACACATTCTTGACAACATAATATATCGAAGACAATACAAGACCGAAAAAGAACGCCCAAATCATTACGGGGTGGTTCTCCAACAGGAATGTTACAAGTTTTGCAAGCGAATAAATGCTTATCAATATTCCTGAAACGACCGACAGCAGAAAAGAGCCGTTTATCTGCCGCCAAAAGTCGGAGAACTTAAACGTAAACAACAATTTGAGTGCATGCAGATTTACAGATTTTATTGAATTCACAAGTTCTTCATAGATACCCACGATAAGAGCAATGGTTCCGCCCGAAACTCCCGGGACCACATCGGCAGCCCCCATTCCTATCCCTTTAAGTACAAGTACAGCGTAATCTTTAGGTGTTCTCATTTTTTCAAATCAACTGTTATTTTTTAAATCATACCATCCATGCCGTTTCTAAGCATCGACTTTATCAACTCTATGGCCTTTCTGATCTCCTTTGCCCCTTTCACTGTTTCATCATTATTCATTCCGTCCTTATCCTGCCCTGAATCAATCAAAAGTTCAAGTTCATCTATGGCCTTAATCATATTTTCCACATCTTCAACTTGAGAATAGGCATTTACAAGCTTAACAAAGGCATCCGCATTAAAGGACTCAAATTCGAGCGCTTTCTTATAATACCCTATCGCCATATCCGGGAACCCGGCTTTAAGTTCCACATCACCCAGCAACATATAAACTTTTGCATCCGCCTTATTCAAATCGATAAGGCGACCCAATAAAGCACGTGCATCAGAATATTTCTCCATTTTAAAATAGACCTTTGCCAAAAGCAAAGAGACATTTTCATCATCCGGAGAAATTCTAAGGGCATACTTTAAATATTCAATACATTTGTTATAATCAGCATCATCCGAATAGAGCCTGTTTTCAGCCCTCAGATACCAATATTTATAATTATCGGGATATATTTCCTGAGCAATATCCAGCACACGGTCCGATGCCATACAATTTCCCATATTGGTAAAACAACCGGCGAGGATTTCGTACGGATACGATTTATCTTCCATACGGGAGATATTTTTTGAAATAATATCGGCAGCACGCCTAAAATCGCCCATTCTAAAAAGACAATCAGCCTTTTCGCACAAAAGGCTCGAATCATCGGGGGATACCGCAATGGCATAATCGATAGCTTCAACAGCCTTTGCATAATTACCGGCATCCATATATGCCCAAAACGCCTCCCTCCAATAATTTCCCGAGAACGGCTCCATATCGAGAATCTTCTCATAAACGAGACACCGCTCCTTCATATAACCGTCTTCCTCCAAAATCGACAAGAAATCCTCCAGCATATCCCGTCGCTGTCGTACGGGCAAGCGTTCGGCATACTTCAATATCATCGGTAAAGACAAATCGACAACCTCATAGTCGGAACTCAATTCAAGCGCGTCGATACACCTGTCGGCCGTAATATCAGGCATCTCCAGCCATAACCTCATTTTAGCGATTCCCTCATCAAAATCAGAGTCGTTAAAAAGAAGGCCGACCTTTACGAAAAAAGAATCTTCGTTATCGATACGTACGCGTATTACCATTTCACGCGCCTCGTCCACCCTGTCGAGCGACAACAAATAACGGGCACGCTTCGCCAAAAGAATATCGGTATTCGGATGAAACCTCAAACCGTTCTCAACAGCCCTCAGAGCATCATCCATATAACCCATATATTCATATTCCGATGCAATATCGTAAAACTCTTCGGTATCGAAATAGCTGTTAGCCTCGCCCCGAAGCATTTTCTCATATCGAGACAACAAATCGGAATTTCTATTATCTCCCATATTCAAACAATATCTTTGGAGAAAAACAGCATAATGCTACTGTTGTGGCTTATACCCGTCCTTAAGAGATACGGTACGGTTAAATACAAGCCTGTTCGAGTCCGAATCCTTATCCACACAGAAATACCCTATCCGCTGGAATTGATAACGGTCTCCCACTTTAGCCGTATCCGCCAGATACGGTTCGATAAAACCGGTTACGGTTTTCAACGAGTCGGGATTAAGCAACTCTCTAAAATCACGGTCTTTCTCATCAGCGGGGTTCTCCACGTCAAACAGCCGCTCGTAAAGACGAATCTCCGCCTTGTGCGCATACTTTACCGAAACCCAATGCAACGTACCCTTAACCTTACGGCCGCTCTCAGGCATACCGCTTTTCGTCAGCGGGTCATATTCGCAGTAAATCTCCTCAACACTCCCGTCGGCGGCGTGTTTACACCCGGTACATTTGACAACATATGCCGATTTCAGACGCACCTCCTTTCCCGGAGTCATACGGAAAAATTTCTTGGGAGCATCCTCCATGAAATCCTCCCGTTCTATATAAAGTTCGCGGGTAAAAGGAGCAGTATGAGTTCCAGCCTCGGGACGCTCAGGATTGTTGTCCATGACCATCTCCTCGGTAAGATCCTCCGGATAGTTTGTTATTATCAGTTTAACAGGATTCACCACAGCCGAAACCCTGTTGGCATTCATATTAAGATCCTCCCTTATACTGTGCTCCAGCAGCGAAACGCTTATTACCCCGTCGTATTTCGTATAACCGATGCGCTCCACAAAATTGCGTATCGATTCGGGCGTATATCCACGTCTGCGCAATCCGCAAATAGTCGGCATGCGGGGGTCGTCCCAACCCGATACGTAACCCTCCTTAACCAGTTGCAGGAGTTTGCGTTTGCTCATTACCGTATAAGTCAGATTAAGGCGGTTAAACTCGAGCTGTCTTGGACGATAGCTTTCATCAGCTATCCTGTCTATAAACCAGTTATACAAAGGACGATGCACTTCAAATTCTAAAGTACAGATAGAGTGCGTAACGCCTTCGAAAAAGTCGGACTGTCCATGAGCGAAATCGTACATCGGGTAAACATTCCACTGCGTCCCGGTGCGGTGATGCGGATGTTTTATTATCCTGTACATTATCGGGTCGCGGAAATGCATGTTTGGCGATGCCATGTCTATCTTGGCCCTAAGAACCATGCTCCCTTCGGGGAATTCCCCTTTGTTCATCCGTTCGAAAAGGTCGAGGTTTTCCTCCACCGGGCGGTTGCGGAACGGCGACTCGATTCCCGGTTGCGTAGGTGTTCCTTTCTGTTCGGCAATCTGCTCCGACGACTGTTCATCGACATAGGCGTATCCCTCCTTTATAAGACGGACGGCCAAATCCCACAATTTCGGGAAATAATCCGATGCATAATACAACCTGTCGCCCCAGTCGAAACCAAGCCAGTGAATATCTTCCTTTATTGCATCCACATACTCCACATCCTCCTTTACAGGATTAGTGTCGTCAAAGCGGAGATTGCAAGTCCCGCCAAATTTCTCGGCAATTCCAAAATCCATACAAATCGCCTTTGCATGACCTATATGCAAATATCCGTTGGGTTCAGGCGGGAAACGAGTACTCAAACGGCCGCCGTTTTTTCCGGCCGCCAAATCCTCCGAAACTGCCAATTCTATAAAATTCAATGACTTTTCCTTTGTTTTGTCAATATTCTCCGCTTCCATAATCAATGTAAAATTCTACACCTTTTAAGTTCGCGAAGTTAGGTAAAAAAATCGGAAATATAAGGTAGCCCGATAAAAATTAATTGACTAACTTCGCGGCTTGTACGATACATTCATAAAACAAGCGCAAACAGATTAAATTCCGGCAAGTGATATACCCTGACAATTTCGAGACAAAAGTAGGATTCGACAAAATAAGAGAACTCATATCGACAAAATGCCTCTCCCCGACAGGAAAGGAATACACCGGCAACATGAGTTTTTCCGACAATCATGCACAAATATCCGACAGATTGGAAACATGCAGGGAATTTATAAAACTGTTGCATTCGGATACGGATTTCCCTTGCGACCATTTTTACGACCTGCGTCCAGCCCTTAAAAGGATTCGTGTTGCAGGGTCGCACATAGAAACAGACGAACTGTTCAACCTGCGGCGGTCATTGGAGACAATAGCCAAAATTGTAAAACTGCTTGGAAACGAAAGTGATGATGACACACCCTTATATCCGAAACTGAAGGCAATGGCAGAAAATATCGGGACATACCCCGATATACTCAAAAAGGCCGACTCAATAATAGACCGGACAGGGAACATAAAAGATTCCGCCTCTCCTCTGCTGCAGACAATCAGGCGAGAAATCAACTCCACGCTCGGGAGCATATCACGCAGTCTTGCCAACATACTTAAAAAAGCGCAAAGCGAAGGGTATATCGATAAAGAAACCTCCCCCACAATGCGCGACGGACGGCTTGTAATACCCGTAAACCCTTCGCACAAGCGCAAAATAAGAGGAATCGTACACGACGAATCGGCAAGCGGTAAAACCGTATTTATCGAACCTGCCGAAGTAGTAGAAGCCAACAACAAAATCCGCGAACTCGAAAACGACGAAAAAAGAGAAACAATAAGAATCCTTACGGAGTTCGCCGATACGCTTCGCCCGTACGCCGAAGAGATGACATACTCATATCTTTTTCTCGGCGAAATAGACTTTATCAGAGCCAAAGCGATACTCGCCTCAGAGATGAAGGCGCAAATACCCAGAATAGACAATTATCCGCAAATAGAATGGTACAAGGCAATACACCCCCTGCTGCAAATATCGCTTAAAAGACACGGGAAAGAAGTTGTCCCGCTCGACATAAAACTGGACAAGTACGAAAGGATACTGCTAATCTCCGGCCCAAACGCCGGAGGCAAATCGGTATGCCTAAAAAGCGTCGGGCTGCTCCAATACATGTTGCAATGCGGGATACCCGTACCGATGAACGACAATTCGAGAGCTGGAATATTCCGCAACATACTCATAGACATAGGCGACGAACAATCAATCGAAGACGACCTAAGCACATACAGTTCCCACCTGCTGAACATGAAGCAGTTCGTAAAAAACTGCGATGAAAACACACTGCTGCTGATAGACGAATTCGGAGGAGGTACAGAGCCGAGAATAGGAGGAGCGATAGCCGAGGCTCTGCTCGACCGTTTCAACCGCAAAAGAGCCTTCGGAGTAATAACCACGCACTATCAGAACCTGAAGCAATTCGCCGAAGACAACGACGGAATAGTAAACGGAGCGATGCTGTACGACCGGCACCGCATGCAACCGCTCTTCAAACTGTCGATAGGAAATCCCGGCAGTTCGTTTGCAATAGAGATAGCCCGAAAAATAGGCCTGCCCGAAGACGTCATAGCCGAAGCATCCGAAATTGTGGGAAAAGACTATGTGTCGATGGACAAATATCTGCAGGACATAGTCCGGGACAAACAGTATTGGGAACACAAGAGGCAAAACGCCAAACTCATGGAAAAACGCCTGGAAGAACTGACCGGACGCTACGAAAAGGAACTGATGGAGATAGACAGGGAGCGGCGCGAAGTAATAAAAAAGGCGAAAGGCGAAGCCGAACAACTGATAGACAAAGCCAATGCAAAGATAGAAAACACCATACGCCAAATACGCGAAAGTCAGGCCGAAAAAGAAAAGACAAAGGCTCTTCGCGAAGAGATGCGCAGATTCAAGGAAGAAACCGGCACGGAAAAAGACTACGACGACAAGGTGGCAAAAAAAATAGCCAAACTCAACGACAAGAAAAAGAAAAAACGTCAGACAGAAAAACAAGCCGAGAAACAGACGGAAAGGCCTTTCATGCCGGGCGATGCAGTCAGGCTGAAAGGAGAAAGCACGGTGGGAGAAATATTGTCGTGCGACGATAAAAACGCAATCGTAGCATTCGGCATGATAAAAACTAAAGTAAATAAAGAGAGGTTGGAACATGCAAGTCGCAGCCAACTCAAAAAACAAGATACACGCAGCGTGTTCATAAGTCCATCGACAATGGACACCGTACGCAACAAGCAACTCAACTTCAGCCGCGAAATAGACATAAGAGGCATGAGAGGCGACGAAGCGATAGAAGAAGTCGCGGCATTTATCGACACGGCGATACTTTCGGGATGCAATACGCTGCGTATTCTGCACGGCACAGGAAACGGAATACTACAACAGTTGGTACGGCAATATCTGAAAAAAATACCGGCAATAAAAAGTTTCCGCGACGAAGACATACAACTTGGCGGAGCAGGAATAACCGTCATAGAATTGGAATAAACAGACAAAAACAAAAAATAAGGAGATGCGCAAACTAACCCCGTTCAATACAGGCTGCATAATTCTGCTTTGGCTATTCCTCTGTTACATAATGATAAAGGAGAGCGGATGGACACTAACCGGAAGAGGAGCCTTTGCCATAATAGTATCGGGCATAATAATATTCGTCCCCATATACAAGAGATACCGCAAAGGGCGGTAATCGCCCCTATTGGGGAAAAACAGCCACAAACATTAGATAAAAATTATATTATTTGCCAATAAAAAGGTACATTTGTAGTTGCTAAACACAATGGGCGGCACCTATAAATAAAATGCAAAGCGAAACACAAAATATATTACAAACCATAAACTCACCGGCAGACCTGAAAAAACTGGAAATTTCGCAGTTGCCGGAACTCTGTAAGGAGATACGCGAATACATGGTCGATATATTATCGCATAATCCGGGACACCTTGCATCCAGTCTCGGAGCCGTGGAATTCACCGTAGCGCTTCATTACGTATTCAACACCCCGTACGACAAGATAGTTTGGGATGTGGGGCATCAGGCATACGCACACAAAATACTTACGGGAAGACGGGAAGAGTTTGCCACACTTAGAAAATTCGGAGGATTAAGCGGATTCCCGTCTCCGGCCGAAAGCGAATACGACGCATTCATTGCCGGACACGCATCCAATTCCATATCGGCCGCATTAGGCATGTCGGTAGCAGCAAGCCTCAAGCACGAAGACCGCAAGGTAATAGCCGTAATAGGCGACGGAGCCATATCGGGAGGTTTGGCGTTCGAAGGGCTCAACAATGCGGCATCCGACCCCAACGACCTGCTGATAATCCTCAACGACAACGATATGGCAATAGACCACAACGTAGGGTCGCTGAATCAATATCTGGTACAGATAACCACCTCGCCCAAATACAACAAATTGCGCTACAATATGTATATGCGCATGAAAAAATACGGTTTGATAGACGAAAAGCACCGCGGGCAAATACTGCGGTTCGGAAACAGTCTCAAATCGCTGATAAGCCGGCAACAAAACATATTCGAAGGGCTCAACATAAGATATTTCGGCCCGATAGACGGACACGACACCGCATATATAATTCGCGTGCTTCGCGACATAAAGGAGATGAAAGGGCCCAAACTCCTCCACCTAAAGACAGTAAAAGGAAAAGGATATTCCCCTGCCGAAAAAGACGCGATAGTATGGCATGCACCCGGCAAATTCAACAAGGATACCGGAGAACGGATAAAGCCATGCCCCCCTGACGGAATCCCGCTATATCAGGACGTATTCGGAGAGACCCTCGTGGAACTGGCCGAAAAAAACGATTCGATAATAGGAATAACCCCGGCAATGCCCACCGGCTGTTCCATGACAAAAATGGCAGAACGCTTCCCGTCCAGAACATTCGACGTAGGCATAGCCGAAGAACACGCAGTAACATTCTCCGGAGGATTGGCAAAAGAAGGGATGCTCCCCTATTGCAACATATACTCTACATTCATGCAAAGGGCATTCGACGAAGTAATACACGATGTGGCAATCCAGAACCTCCACGTAGTATTCTGCCTGGACAGAGCCGGACTGGTAGGAGAAGACGGCATGACGCATCACGGCAGCTTCGACCTCGCATTCATGCGCTGCATCCCCAACATGACAATCTCCGCACCTATGAACGAACAATATCTGCGGCACCTCATGTTCACGGCACAAGAAACACCGACGGGGCCGTTTACCATAAGATACCCACGCGGACGAGGACACTGCAAGGACTGGAGATGCATTCCGCAAAAACTCGCCGTTGGAAAAGGGCGGATGTTGCGCGAAGGTAAAGACATTGCGCTGATAAGTATAGGAGAAATAGGAAACGCTGCGCTGGCAGCAGCAGAAAAAGCAAAAGAGACAGCAGGAATCGAAGCCTCGCTCTATGACATGATATTCCTGAAGCCGATAGACGAAGAGATTCTCCACCATGTAGGAAAGAACTTCGACAAAATAATAACACTCGAAGACGGTACCATATCCGGAGGGTTGGGAAGCGCCGTGGCCGAATTCATGACAGAAAACGGATACAAACCCCGAATAAGACGAATCGGGATACCCGACACATTCATACCGCACGGGAAACCGCTCGAATTGGAGAAGCTCTGCAAGACAGACACGGAGAGCATCTGCAATGCCATAATGGAAGAGTGCCGCAAGTAAAAAACGGCACATGTTTATACGACGTACCGGAACAAATGACGCAAACCTCCAAAGAATCAAGCAACGATGAAGATAGTTATAGCAGGAGCAGGAGAAGTTGGGACACACCTCGCAAAATTGTTGTCAAAAGAAAAACAGGACATAATCCTGCTCGACACCAAAGACAAAGAAGAGAAGCTGCAGTGGATAGACTCCAACTACAACCTGATGACCGTATCAGGCTCCCCCACATCGTTCAAGACGCTGAAACAGGCAGGAGTTCACAATGCCGATTTATTCATAGCCGTAACCCCGTCGGACGACAAGAACATAACAGCCTGCATAATAGCATCGCGGTTAGGGGCGAAAAAAAGCCTCGCCCGCATAGACAACTACGAATACATGAAGCCCGAAAACAGGGCATTCTTCAAAGAACTGGGAGTGGACGAACTGATATATCCCGAAATGCTTGCGGCAAAAGAGATAGTCAATGCGCTAAAAATAACATGGGCGCGGAAATGGTTCGACCTGTGCGACGGCAAACTGATTCTCATCAGCACCAAAATAGGAGAAACCTCATCTCTTATAAACCGCAAGTTGATGGAACTTACCCGCGAACACAACTTCTATCACATAGCGGCAATAAAACGGAAAGACGAAACAATCATACCGAGAGGAAGCGACGAAATACAAATAAACGACATAGTCTATTTCACCGCCACCCCCGACCATTTGAAAGACATTCGAATACTTACAGGGAAAAAAGAAGTGGAAGTAGAAAACGTATTCGTCATGGGAGGCAGTCGCATAGCAGTACAGTTAGCCTACTTTCTGCCAGACTCGATATCTATGAAGCTGATAGAACAAGACTACGAAAAAAGCCTTATGCTCGCTGAAAAACTGCCCGATGCAGACATAATAAACGGCGATGCCCGCGACACGGAACTGCTGCTCGAAGAAGGAATAAAAAACTCCGACGCATTCATCGCGCTTACCGATAACTCCGAGACCAACATACTGTCATGTCTGACAGCCAAAAAACTCGGAGTAAAGAAAACCGTGGCTGAAGTAGAAAACATCCCCTTCATATCCACGGCCGACGAACTTGACATAGGTTCGGTAATAAACAAAAAATTCATAGCCGCCAGCCGCATATACCAACTGTTGCTCGATTCGGACAACAGCGATGCACGATGTCTTGCAACCGGCGATGCCGAAGTAGTAGAAATGACCGTAAAAGCAGGAGCGAAAATAACCCGTGCCAAAATAAAAGATCTCGACATACCCAAAGGCCTGACAATAGGCGGCATGGTACGGAACGGTAAAGGAGAGATAGTGAACGGAAACACGCAAATAGCCGAAAACGACCACGTCCTGATATTCTGCGTAAACGACGTGCTGCACAAAATAGAAAAACTCTTCGGATAACGATGTACTACGGAATAAACATAAAATCCATAATAAAAGTTATCGGGATACTGCTCTGCATAGAAGCAGTATTCATGCTAATACCCGTTATCACGGCACTGATATACGAAGAAACCGACTTGATTCCGTTCCTGCAATCATTCGGTATAACAATAGCAACAGGAGCAGCAATGCTTTACCTGCCGCGCAACGCAAACGAGCGCATAGGCAAACGCGAAGGATTCCTGATAGTAACATTCAGTTGGATTGCAATATCGATAATGGGAGCACTTCCATTCTTGCTGAATGGCAACACGCACACGTTTACCGATGCCTTTTTCGAAGCCATATCGGGCTTCACGACAACAGGAGTGACGGTTCTCAGTAACCTGAACGAAACGACACACGGAATACTAATATGGCGGAACCTAATGCAATGGATGGGAGGCATGGGGATAATACTCTTTACCGTAGCGGTGCTCCCCATGTTGAATTCGGGAGGCGGCATACAGTTGTTCAGCGCCGAAATGACAGGCATCGTATTCGACAAACTCGGACCGCGCATAAGCCAAACAGCAAAAAAACTGTGGGGGCTCTATTTCGGAATGACATTAGTGCTGATATTCCTTCTCCATGCAGGACCGATGAATACATTCGATGCAATTTGCACAGCATTTTCCACCACATCCACCGGCGGTTTTTCCACAAAAGACCAAAGTCTGGCATACTGGAACTCGGCATACATCGAATATACAGTAACAATATTCATGTTCCTCTCCGCCGTAAACTTCGCCATCATATACAAAACACTGTTCAGAAGCCACAAGGAACTGTTCAAAGACGAAGAATTCAAATGGTTTGCGGCAATTGTCGCAGCCGCGACACTAATTACCACATTGTCTTTATATTTCCAAAATCCGGAAAAAGAAATAGAAGAAATATTTCGCAAATCGCTGTTTACGATAGTATCCGGCATTACCAGCACCGGATTTGCGGTAGAGAACTTTTGCAACTGGGGTTCGGCCTTCTTCGTAATAATATGCGTATGCATGTTTTTCGGAGGATGTGCAGGCTCCACTGCAGGAGGAGCGAAAATAACCCGCCTCGTGCTGCTGTTCAAAAATACCGACAACGAGTTCTACCGACAGATACACCCTACGGCAATAAGACCCGTCCGATTCAACGGCAAAGTAGTATCGCACGATTTAATATCGAAAGTTCTAGCATTTATAGTAATGTATATTTTACTCGCAGCATTAAGCGCAATGATACTTTCGCTGATGAATATGACAATAGACGAGGCCATAGGAGTATCGCTCTCGGCACTCGGCAACTGCGGATTCGGATTCGGGCGCATGAATCCCGACAGCAATTTTATAATGCTTCCTACTCTCGGCAAATGGATAGTAATATTCGATATGCTCATAGGCCGACTCGAAATATTTACCGTACTGATACTCTTCTCACCGTATTTCTGGAGAAAATAAAGATTGAAACAAAAAACGACAACCCCCATAACCCATAACAATCTATATATCAATTCTAAGAGCGCAACACGATAAAAGAAGTTTCATTACTTGTTGCATAAATAAATGCACATTAAATCGGCACAAAGCAGCATATTTAATATTTCAAAATCTCGGCATTTAATTATATCTTTGCCCGGATAATTGTAAAATTTATGGCAAGAAGACGAGATTTACCGAAAAACAATAACCTAATCGGAAAAATCCGGACATATACCAAACACGAAAGAGTCGTATTCTCAACAGGTATTCTACTTATACTCACTTCCGTATATATATTGATATGCCTAATTTCGTTTTTTGTTACCGGCGGAGCCGACCAGAGCGAAATAGCAACCAATACGGGAATAGCCACAGGAGTAAGCAACAACATAAGCAATTGGGGAGGAATGTTCGGCGCAAGACTTTCCAATCTGTTAATAAACAGATGGATGGGAATAGCCTCATTTCTAATATGCCCTTTCCTCGCCATGTGCGGCATGTCGTTAATGAAACTGAAGCACTATTCATTCGGGCGATTACTATCCCTGACATGTGCATCGATGATAATAATTTCGCTGTTTTGCGGATTCTTTTTCGTAAACGGATACGACGATTCGTATGTATTTTTAGGAGGGATGCACGGCTATTACGCCACGCAACTTCTCGAAGCCAACATCGGGTGGAGCGGTACGCTGCTATTCATATTGGGGGCGATACTTATCTTTGCCATAGTAGTATTCAACAACGCCACCGATTTTTTAAGGAAACTCTTTTCAGGTGAATACTGGAAGAAAAAGGTACTTGCACCTGACGACTGCGACGATATGTCTCCATTGAGGGAGAGTACCGACAACGCTTCTGAAACAACCGATGAATGGGATACATCCAAAAAAGAGATTGTAATGAACTCGGGGAAGCAGGCGGACAAATCGGAAGAAGACGAAGAAGAAACCCATACAGAGGACACCTCCGAAGAAGAGGAAGAAGAAAACTCGGTAATACCGACAGACGACAAAAACGACAAAGAACCGGGAGAAGTAGCCTTTACGGTAAACCGGATAACAGAAGAAGAACTTGCGAAGAAACGGGTGAACGACCTCGGCGATTACGACCCGACACTCGATTTGGCTCACTACAACATGCCCACGTTCGATTTACTCGACCAGTCGTCGGTAAACGAACTGACCATCGACAACGAAGAACAAAACGCCAACAAACAGAGGATTATCGAAACCCTCAACAACTACGGAATAAAAATATCTTCGATAAAAGCCACCGTAGGCCCTACAGTAACGCTATACGAAATAATTCCGGAGCCGGGTGTCAGAATTGCTAAAATCCGCAATCTCGAGGACGACATAGCGCTAAGTCTCTCTGCATTGGGTATCCGAATAATCGCACCTATTCCGGGCAAAGGAACAATAGGTATAGAAGTACCGAACAAAGACGCAAAAATAGTTTCGATGTACTCGGTCATCGCCTCCCGCAAATTTCAGGAAAGCAAATACGACCTGCCGATAGGATTAGGACGCACCATATCGAACGAGGTATTCATGATAGACCTCGCAAAAATGCCCCACGTACTTGTAGCCGGAGCAACGGGACAAGGAAAATCGGTGGGACTGAACGCCATAATAACCTCGCTGCTGTACAAAAAACATCCGTCGCAACTGAAATTCGTCCTTATCGACCCCAAAAAGGTAGAGTTCAACATATATGCGGGAATAGAAAGACATTTTCTTGCCAAGCTCCCCGACCATGACGACGCAATAGTTACCGACATACCCAAAGTAGTGCAGACTCTGAAATCGGTAACAAAAGAGATGGACAACCGTTACAGCCTTTTACAGAAAGCACACGCCCGCAACATAAAAGAATACAATGCAAAATTCATATCGCGGCAATTGTCTCCGCTAAACGGGCACTATTACATGCCGTATATAGTTGTAATAGTGGACGAGTTCGGCGATTTGATTATGACTGCCGGCAAGGAGATAGAGTTACCGATAGCACGCATTGCACAGTTGGCGCGTGCCGTCGGGATACACATGATTATCGCCACGCAAAGGCCATCGACCAATATAATAACAGGTATAATAAAGGCCAACTTCCCGGCAAGGATAGCATTCAAGGTATCGGCAATGGTCGATTCAAAAACTATTCTCGACTGCTCTGGAGCCAACCAGTTGATAGGGCGCGGCGATATGCTCTTCTCACAGGGAAGCGACCTGATAAGAGTTCAATGCGCATTCGTCGATACCCCCGAAATAGAGAATATTTGCGGATATATCGAAAAGCAGCAGGGATACCCCGAAGCATACATGCTGCCCGAATATATAGAAGAAGGGAACGGAAGCAGCACTGCAGACGTAAACCTCAAGGACAGGGATGAACTCTTCGAAGAAGCAGCACGCCTCATTGTAACCGAACAGCAAGGCTCAACATCACTGTTACAGCGCAAGTTCTCGCTCGGCTACAACAGGTCGGGACGAATAATGGATCAGTTGGAAGCAGCAGGCATTGTTGGGCCGAGCGAAGGGAGCAAACCCCGAAAAGTCCTCGTAATGGATTTGCTGCAACTCGACGATATATTGAACAACCTCAAATAAAAGATAATATCTATGAAACGTATAATAGTATTAATGGCAATACTCGCATCGGTTTCGATACCCGCCGCAATATCGCAGAACAACAAATGCGATGCCATAACAAGCAGAGTGTCGGAAACTCTGTCGAAAGGGGGAGGCGTGTCGCTCCATTTCGTTTCAACGACAACTGCCGGCAACAGGTTGATTCAGGAAATGGCCGGCAACATAAAGATAAAAGGGAAAAAATTCGTTATGCATTCAAGCGTAATGGATATGGGATACGACGGCAAAACGGCATGGAGCTACATAAAAGGGTCGGACGAAGTAAACCTTACCGAACCGACCGAAGAAGAACTTGTAACCATAAACCCTTATATACTGCTCAGCAATTATAAAAAAATATACAAAGCCGAATACAAAGGGAAAAAAGAGGGGTGCTACATTATATCATTTACACCCGTTTCCGTAAATTCCGATATAAAAAACGCCACCGTTTCGGTAGATTCCGAGCGCCACTACCCCACCCGTCTCGAAATAGTAAACCGCGATGCGAGCAAAACGGTTATAAACATAAGCAAATATGAATCGGCAGGGAAAACCGACGATTCGATATTCAGTTTCTCAAAGAAAAACTATCCAAACGCCGAAATAATTGATTTAAGATAAAACGAACAATGGAACATGTCAGAAATTTAATAATCGGTTCCGGACCTGCCGGTTACACGGCAGCCATATATGCAGGAAGAGCAGACCTCGCACCCGTTCTGTACGAAGGGATACAACCGGGAGGCCAGCTCACCACCACGACGGAAATAGAAAACTTTCCCGGATACCCCGACGGCATCTCGGGAGATGAGCTTATGAACGACTTGAAAAAACAAGCGACACGTTTCGGAGCAGATATCCGCTACGGTATAATAACCTCGGTCGATTTTTCGGAAAAGCCATATAAGGTAACCGTAAACGGAGAAAACACCCTGACGGCCGACACGATAATAATCGCAACCGGCGCCACGGCAAAATATCTCGGTCTGGCGGACGAAAAGAAATATGCCGGACTCGGAGTCTCGGCCTGCGCCACATGCGACGGATTCTTCTATCGCAAAAGAATCGTAGCCGTCGTAGGGGGCGGAGATACCGCATGCGAAGAGGCATTATACCTGTCGAAACTCGCAAGCAAAGTCTTCATGATAATACGCAAAGGGTACATGCGGGCATCCCACATAATGCAGGAACGCGTTCTGAGTACCGACAATATAGAAGTGCTGTTCAACACAGAGACCGAAGGACTCTTCGGAGAAGAAGTGGTAGAAGGAGCACACCTGATACGATTCCGGGGAACGGACAAAGAAGAGAAGTTCGACATTGCAATAGACGGTTTCTTCCTCGGTATCGGACACAAGCCAAATACCGACGTTTTCAAACCCTATATCGACACCGACAGTGAAGGGTACATAATAACCGACGGAGTGGCTACCGCAACGAATGTTCCGGGCATATTCGCCGCAGGCGACGTGGCCGACCCGCACTACCGTCAGGCAATAGTTGCCGCAGCATCGGGTTGCAAAGCTGCCATCGATGCAGAAAGATACCTCATCGAAAACAATTTATAACTCTAAGAAAATGAGGCGTCAGTCTATTATCCGAAACGTAATAAAGGGCGAAATGGCCGAAATATGGGAACTCTTCTCCACTGCGGAGAAGAACGAGATGTTAGGCCACTTCGAAGTAAAGTCGTTCAAGAAAAACAGCATAATTTATAACGAAGGGGATAATGCGGCATATCTGATGTGTCTTATAAGGGGGAAAGTGAAAATTTCGAAAGAAGGGGTCGGCGGACGCAGTCAGATAATACGTCTGGTAAGGCCGCTCCAGTACTTCGGCTATCAGACATACTTCGCCGGATTGCCGCATACCGGCAATGCCATAGCCTTCGAACAGTCGATGGTAGCATTTCTGCCGTTAGAGATACTCGAACAGTACATGTTAAGGAACAGCAAACTTGCATACTTCTTTATAAAGGAGATTGCAAAGGACCTTATAAGCGCCGAAAACAATGTTGTATCTCTTACGCAGAAACATATCAGAGGACGACTCGCCGAATCGCTTTTCACAATAAAGGAGTTTTTCGGCCTTACCCCCGAAGGGTATATCGATGCCCGATTTTCGCGAGAAGAACTGGCAAACCTGTCAAACATGACAACGTCCAATGCCATACGCACCTTGTCGGCATTCGCAAAAGAAGGTCTTGTGGAGATAAACGGACGATACATAAAAATCATAAACGAGGACAAGCTCTCGAAAATCAGCAAGTTCGGGTGGTAATACATTAATACGGGGAGCATATACAAGACGGCACACGCTCTCCGCACCCGACCGACATAACACAAATGCCGACCATAACATGATGAAGCCGATAGAGAAAATATATTCGCCGTTAAGATACCTTGCCGCTACAGCCATAAACATAGCCGTAGTCTATATAGCATTCATGATATGCAGGGTTGTATTTTACATATACAACAAAGCCTATTTTCCCGACATGGGTTGGGATGACTTCCGGACAATTTTCAAAGGAGGGCTGGTATTCGACACCTCCGGCATCGTATATGTAAACCTGATATATATTGCGGCAATGCTCGTACCTCTGCCATGGAGAGAGGGGAAAATATGGCAGAAAACGGCCAAATGGATATTCGTCATATTAAACTCG
Organism: Candidatus Caccoplasma merdipullorum; assembly: GCA_017694415.1. Classification (GTDB taxonomy): domain Bacteria; phylum Bacteroidota; class Bacteroidia; order Bacteroidales; family G3-4614; genus Caccoplasma_A; species Caccoplasma_A merdipullorum. The sequence goes on along the minus strand of JADIMW010000088.1, from coordinate 5,165 downwards.
GCAGCGGTATTGGCCAACCTTATCGACACGGTTTACTTCAGATACACCAACCGCCGCACCACATCGTCGGTATTCAACGAATTCGGCAAAGAAGAGAACATATTTAAAATAATAGGAGGTGAAATACTGCAACACTACATCCTGTTCTTTATAGGCGTAGCGATAATCGCCGGGCTGTGGCTGTTATACGTAAACCCATACAGCAAAAGCAAAAAGGGCAAGACACCGTGGAAAAGCATATTTTTAAAATACACCGTATCATCAGCCGTTTTTGCCGGAGCAGTGATAGTATGTATTGCAGGCATCCGCGGAGGCTTCGCCCACTCCACCCGTCCCATAACGATAGGGAACGCCAACCAGTACGTAAACCGTCCCATAGAAACCGCCGTCGTATTGAACACCCCGTTCTCGGTAATCCGCACCATAGGCAAGAAAGTATTTCAAAACCCCAAATACTACACTCCCGAAGAACTGGAAAAAATATATTCACCCGTCCACATAAAAAAGAACACGGGAGAATTCCGGGATTTGAATGTGGTGGTGCTGATAATAGAGAGTTTCAGTCAGGAATATATGGAATACGGGTATATGCCGTTCCTGCAATCGCTGCGCGACAAGAGCCTCTGGTTCGAACACTCATTCAGCAACGGGCGGAAGTCAATCGACGCCATGCCGTCGATATTGAGCGGTATCCCGATGTTTATAGAGCCCTACTTCGTAACGCACTATGCCACAAACGACGTGTCGAGTATTGCCGGAGAGCTGAAAAACAAAGGATACCATACATCGTTCTTCCACGGTGCTCCCAACGGGTCGATGGGATTTCAGGCATTCGCCCGCGCAACAGGGTGGGATGAATATTACGGAAAAGACGAATATGACAACGACGACGATTTCGACGGCATGTGGGCAATCTGGGACGAGCCGTTCCTGCAATTCTTCGCCGACAAACTGAATGAATTCGACGAGCCGTTCGCATCGGCACTCTTCACGGCATCGTCGCACCACCCTTTCAAAGTCCCCGAGAAATACGAAAGCCGCTTTACCGACGAAGGGGGACACCCGATACTGAAATGTATCAGATACACCGACCATGCACTGCAACAATTCTTTGAAAAGGCAGAAAAATCGTCATGGTTCGAAAATACGTTGTTCGTAATAACCGCAGACCATACTAACGCGGCACTTCACGAAGAGTTCCTTACCGATGCGGGACTATACCGTGTTCCAATCATATTCTATATGCCGGGTGGGGAATTAAAGGGACATTCCGACAAGATAGCCCAACAGACCGACATAATGCCTACCGTGTTGGGCATACTCAATTACGACAAACCATTCGTGGCATTCGGTAAAGACCTTCTCGATGAAGGAGGCAAAAACTGGGCAATAAACTACAACAACGGGTTCTACCAATATTTTCGCGATGACTATATGCTCCAGTTCAACGGAGAAAATGCATTCGCCATGTATAATTTCGCGACAGACACTTTGCTAAAGGAAAACATAGTAAATGAAATCGCGGAACAGGATATGATGACAGAAGAGTGCAAAGGCATAATCCAGCAGTACATAGAACGCATGACCGAAAACAGGCTCAAAGAATAACCTCGGACGGAAAGGGAATAACGGGGAATAGAAAAGGCGGACAGCACGTTTCCCCGCCATGTCTTTGCCGGGCAAACAGATGATTTGTCGAGATAATGTCAATCTTCGGGCTGCATTCTTTTGGGAGAAGTTCTGCGGACAATAACTATTCCGGCCTCATATAAAAGTATCATCGGTGCGGAAACGACAAAAAGCGTAACGGCATCCGATGTCGGTGTAATAATCGCAGCAACAATGACCACTACAAGTATCGCATAACGTCGGTACTTAACCATAATATCCGAATTCAATATACCGGCCTTGGCTGCCAGCCAACAGAGCAACGGGATTTCAAAGACCAGTCCCATTGCTATAGACAGAATAGATAGCGTATCGATATATGATGTCAGACTTATAAGATTGCTTACTTCGCTGCTTACGGCATAAGTACCGAGAAAGCGAAAAGTAAGCGGAAACACTACGAAGTAATTAAGCAAGACTCCCAACCAGAAGAGGATATACCCCCAGAAGACAAACGCCGAAGCAAAACGGCGTTCGTTTTCGTACAAACCGGGAGAGACAAAGCCGAACATGGCGTACAGGATATAAGGCAAAGCCAGCAAACAGGCGACATATATTGAAACCCTTATATGAATCATGAACTGCCCGGCAAGTTGAGTATTTATCAACTCCACATTGAAAGGCTTAATATCCGAACCGAAAAGGCGTTCCGAAATAAAACCGAGCCAGCGGTATGTTATAAAATCGGAATTGTCGGGGGCGAGGACTATCGAAAAAAGGGATTCTCTGAAACAAAAAGCTGCAACCGCCAATACAACCACCACTGCCAATATTCGCCACATGACACCCCTCAGTATGTCGAGATGCTCCCACAAAGTCAGAACTTCGGTTGTATCGCGTTTCATCTATTTTCCCGAAAGTTTTTCATCATTGCCGGCATCATCTTTACCGTTCATGCCGTCCTTGAAACTCTTTACTCCTTTGCCGAGACCTTTCATCAGTTCCGGAATCTTTTTTCCGCCGAAAAGCAACAGCAATATCAGCAATATTACAAGTATCTCGGGCAAGCCTATATTGTTTAAAAAAAGCAACACGGTATTATCCATATCGAAACTATTTTTTATAAAAACAACTTTTATCAGGTTATGTTCCGCGATTATACAATACTTTCACCCATATATCACGCTAAACAAAATCCACACACATAATCGCTTCGGTATATCACTTATTTAATTCCTTTTACAGACATCGATTCATTATACCACCGCTATACCACCGCAACACCAAAGGCGGAACCGGCCACATATAGAAATCTATGCGAATTTTTTTCTGTGGAAAATAAAGTTACGTCCGAGGTACTTCTCTCTTACTATCGGGTTCGCGGCCAACTCTTCCGATGTTCCCTGATAAAGAATCTTCCCCTCGAACAGCAGATAAGCCCTATCGGTAATGCTAAGCGTCTCGGGAGCATTGTGGTCGGTTATCAATATCCCAATGTTTTTCTCCTTGAGCTTATATACGATATATTGTATATCTTCCACGGCGATAGGGTCCACCCCTGCAAACGGTTCGTCCAGCATTATGAATTTGGGGCCGATGGCCAGACATCGGGCTATTTCCGTCCTGCGCCTCTCCCCTCCCGACAAACGGTCGCCGAGGTTCTTACGTACTTTTTCGAGGCGGAATTCCGCTATAAGACTTTCCAGCTTTTCCTTTTGTTTGTTCTTGTCCGGTTCTGACATTTGCAATATGGAGTATATATTGTCCTCGACAGACATCTTGCGGAACACCGAAGCCTCTTGAGCCAAATATCCTATACCATGCTGCGCTCTCTTGTAAACGGGGAATTTGGTTATATCCAAATCGTCCAAAAATATACGCCCTTCATTAGGTGTTACAAGACCGGTAGTCATATAGAACGTTGTTGTCTTGCCGGCTCCGTTAGGGCCGAGCAATCCCACAATCTCGCCCTGTTTTACATTTATCGATACATGGTTCGCAACAGTGCGCTGACCGTATTTTTTTACGAGTTCTTCCGTTCTCAACACCATACGGTGTTCTTTCTCTTCAGCCTTGCCGGTATTGACATCTTCTTTTTCGGCCATACTCCTTCAATTAGACACATTAGTATAGGTTTCGCGAAGTTACACAAAATAATTTTTCTATAAAAACGCAAACTGATTCTTCACCGTCCAAACGCCCGATTTTGGCTACAGATAACCGCATTTAGTTTCATTACGTCAATCTTTATGCTGTTTTACTTTGTTGTATATATACTTTGTCCCTGCATACAATGCAATTTGCAATATTTTTTATTACCTTTGTCGCATAGCTTATGCAATAGTATCCCGCCGTGATAAAGCTACTTAATATATTTATCATCAACAATCTGGCAAAATTCGGCAGTTACGTTATGCTGCTGTGCCGTGTATTTACCCGCCCTGACAGATGGGGCGAGTTTTTCAAACGTTACATAAACGAAGTTTACAAACTCGGTATAGACTCGATTGCAATAGTCGTAACCATATCACTGTTCATAGGTGCCGTGATTGCTATACAGACACAAATGAACATCATGTCCCCGTTTATCCCGTCATATACGGTGGGTTTGCTTACGCGCGAAACTATTCTTCTTGAATTTTCTTCGACAATCATGGCTCTGATTCTTGCGGGGAAAGTAGGCTCGAGCATCTCGTCGGAAATAGGGACAATGCGCGTAACCGAACAAATAGACGCCCTCGACATAATGGGCGTAAATTCGGCGAACTACCTTATACTTCCGAAAATAACCGCTCTCGTAACGTTTATACCTTTTCTGGTCATAATAAGCATGTTTACAGGTCTGGTCGGGGGATACTGCGTGGGGTTGTTCACGAACATATTCCCGGTATCGCGCTACACTTACGGACTGCAGACTTTCTTTCAGGAATTTTATGTATGGTACTCCATAATAAAATCGTTTTTCTTCGGGTTCGTTATAAGCAGCGTGGCATCATATTACGGATACACGGTAAAAGGCGGAGCTGCCGAAGTCGGTAAGGCAAGTACCGATGCGGTTGTCGTAAGCAGCGTATCAATACTTATGCTCGATGTATTACTCACCAAACTGTTGCTGCAATGATAGAGGCAAAACACATAGTAAAATCGTTCGACGGAAGAATAATCCTGCATGATATATCAGCCACCTTTTACGAGGGAAAAACGAACCTTATTATCGGACAAAGCGGCTCGGGAAAAACCGTATTGATGAAATCGCTTGTAGGGTTGATAAAACCCGAAGAAGGGGAGATTCTTTATGACGGCCGCGACTTTATGAAATTCAACAGCGACGAAATAAGGCTGCTGCGGTCGGAAATAGGCATGTTGTTTCAAGGCTCTGCCTTGTTCGATTCAATGACTGTAATAGAGAATGTAATGTTCCCGCTGTTGATGTTTACCGACCAATCGTACCAGCAGCGTAAAAAGAGAGCGGAGTTTTGTCTCGAAAGGGTAAATCTTAAAGGTGCCAACAAACTCTATCCGTCGGAATTGAGCGGCGGTATGCAGAAGCGTGCAGC
>JADIMW010000087.1 GCA_017694415.1 Candidatus Caccoplasma merdipullorum | reverse complement strand
TTCTGTTTCAACGCGTTTGGTCTATTTTGCCTTTTCGCTGCGCAGCCTGCTTGCCTGCGGTTTTTATGCCGTGCTCCGGCATATTTTTGAATTTCGGCAATTTGTCGTATCTTTGACTAATATTAAATTTTGATAGTTTTACTGAAGTATGATTGACGAAGAGAATCAGATACAGGATGAAGGATTGGATTCAGGGGATGTTGTGTCTCCGGACATGAATGAGGCAGGTGAGACGGACGGCAATGCCGCCGCGGCGGAGAGCGGACACTCTTTTGCTTCTCTTACCGAAAAACGACATCATCTGACAGGGATGTATCGCAACTGGTTTCTCGATTATGCTTCGTATGTAATTCTTGAACGCGCCGTGCCGCATATCGAAGACGGCCTTAAACCTGTGCAGCGCAGAATACTGCACTCGATGAACGAACTTGAGGACGGCCGTTACAACAAGGTGGCCAACGTGGTGGGGAATACGATGAAGTATCACCCGCACGGCGACGCTTCTATCGGCGATGCTCTCGTACAACTGGGTCAAAAGAACCTCCTTATCGACTGTCAGGGAAACTGGGGTAATATCCTTACCGGCGACGGGGCTGCTGCTCCGCGATATATCGAGGCGCGTCTTTCGCCGTTTGCTCTCGAGGTGGTGTTCAGCCCTAAAATAACGGAGTGGAAACCGTCGTACGACGGCCGCAACCGCGAGCCGGTAACGCTTCCCGTGAAATTCCCTCTGTTGCTTGCACAGGGCGTGGAAGGGATAGCCGTGGGGTTGTCGGTAAAGATTCTGCCGCATAACTTCAACGAGTTGCTCGATGCCTGTATTGCTTATCTGCGCGGGGAGAGCTTCGAACTTTATCCCGATTTCCAGACGGGAGGCTATATCGACGTGTCGAAATACAACGACGGCGAACGCGGCGGCATGGTACGTGTACGTGCAAAAGTGGAGAAAATCGACAACAAGACGCTGGCGATAACCGAAATTCCTTACGGACAGACTACGTCTTCCCTGATTGAATCGATTCTTAAGGCGCAGGAACGCGGCAAGATAAAGATTCGAAAGGTGGATGACAACACGGCCAAGACGGCCGAGATACTGGTGTCGTTGCAGCCGGGTACGTCATCGGACAAGGCGATAGACGCCCTTTATGCTTTTACCGACTGCGAGGTCGGCATTTATCCCAACTGCTGCGTGGTTTGCGACAGACATCCGCAATTCCTGTCGGTGAGCGAGTTGTTGCAACGGAGCGCCGACGCCACTCTCGAACTGTTGCGTGCGGAACTTACGATAAAGAGAGGCGAGATTGCCGAGAAACTGCACTTCGCATCGCTCGAAAAAATCTTTATCGAGGAGCGGATATACAAGGACAGGGGGTTCGAGCAGAGTGCAAACATGGATGAGGCTGTGGCGCACATCGACAAACGCATCGATCCGTTCAAGAAGAATTTTGTGCGTGAGGTTTCGCGCGACGATATTCTCCGCCTTATGGAGATAAAAATGGGGCGTATCCTTAAATTCAACTCCGACAAGGCCGACGAGCTGATTGCGTCGTATAACGCCTCTATCGCGGAGATTGACAACGACCTCGCCAACATAAGGGAATATACGATAAAGTGGTACAGACACCTGAAAGAGAAATATGGCGAGGCATACCCGCGCCGTACCGAGGTGCGCGGATTCGATACCATTGTCGCGACTAAAGTCGTTGAGGCGAACGAGAAACTTTATATTAACCGCGAGGAAGGGTTTATCGGCACGTCGCTTAAAAAGGACGAGTTTGTCTGCAACTGTTCCGATATTGACGATATAATAATATTTTACCGCGACGGCAAGTACAAGGTGGTGCATGTAAGCGAAAAGATGTTCGTCGGGAAAAACATACTTTATATAAACGTGTTCAAGCGCAACGACTTGCGTACTATTTACAATGTAATATACCGCGACGGAAAGAACGGGCTGCACTATATGAAGCGGTTTGCCGTTACTGGTGTTACACGCGACAAGGAGTATGATGTTACGCAGGGAACGCCCGGGTCGCGAATCGTATGGTTTTCGGCGAATCCCAACGGCGAGGCCGAGGTGCTGAAGATTTCGTTCAAGCCGAAACCGCGCATGAAGTACCTCTCGCAGGAGACGAATTTCGGCGATATAGCCATAAAGGGGCGTCAGTCTATGGGTAATATCGTTACCCGCAATGAAATAAGCCGCATCACGCTTAAGGAGAAGGGGGAATCGACTTTGGGCGGACTGAAGGTGTGGTTCGACCGCGACGTGTTGCGGCTGAACTACGACGGTAGGGGCGAATATCTCGGCGAGTTTGCAGGCCACGACCAGATTCTTGTGGTTCTGAATACGGGCGAATATTATACTACGTCGTTCGACCTTACCAATCACTACGATTCCGATATTCTGATAATCGAGAAGTATTCTCCCGATAAGGTCTGGACGCTTGTCCTTAACGATGCCGACCAAAGGTATCCGTATGTAAAACGTTTCAAAATGGAGCCTTCGTCGCGCAAGTTGAGTTTTATGGGGGAGAACCCCGATTCGTCCATGATTTTGCTTACGTGCGAACATTTCCCGCGGATTGAGGTTGTTTTTTCGGACAACGATTCTTTCCGCGAACCTCTTGTCATCGAAGCCGCCGATTTTATCGGCGTGAAATCGGTTAAGGCTAAAGGGAAACGTTTGACAACTTATTCCGTCGGCGAGGTGCGCGAACTTGAGCCGTTGCGTTATCCGTCGCACGAAGACGGGGCATCTGAAGAGGGCGGTACTGTACCGGTACGGGATGATGCGGACGACATGGCTTCTCCGCTTTTGAATGACGGCTCTGCCGACACAGATGATGCCGGCACCGACGGCACGGCCGATAATGATTCCGTACCGTTGCCTCCCGATGAAAACGGACAGATGAAACTCTTTTAATTGTTTATGGGTAAGTTGCTTGGACGGTTATGCCTTTCGTGCCTGTTTCTTTTGGCGTGTGCAGTTTCCGTTGCCGGTACGAAAGCGGACACGGAACGTACCACGTCGTTTTATCTTTCCGTGGGGAAAGCGCAGATAAAGGATACATATCTTTCAATTATTCCGTATAAGGGACCCGACTGGAACGTGGGGCTGGAGCGGTTTGCCGTGTCGCGTTTCGGGAATCATCGCTGGAATACGCGCCATCTGCTCGAGGGTGAAATGGCGTATGCGTCGAGCGACAGGCGGAATACGTCGGTAATGAGCTATATGCTTTCGTATGAGTTTATGTTTTACCGGCGCTATGAACTGAAATGCGGATTGAATTTTTATGTCGGCGGAATGTCGATGCTCGATGTCGGTGCGGTTTATAATCCGCACAACAGCAATAACCCGGTATCGGCCAAAGCCGCGTTGAATTTCGGGTTGTCGGGTATGGCTGCATACCGCCTTTTTATCAAAAAGTACCCGATAAACATAACGTATTCTTTTTCCCTTCCGGCAGTAGGGGTATTCTTCTGCCCGCAGTTCGGTGCGTCGTACTACGAGATTTTCTCGCTCGGCAACCGGCAGGACTGGATTCATTTCGGGTCGTTTGCAAATTATATGACTGTGATAAACCGTTTGACAATTGATTTGCCCGTGAACAGACGCTCGCTCAGGATAGGGTATGAAGGGAAGTTCCGCTCGATGCACGAAAATCATCTCGTTTACAAATATTACAGCAACTCTTTTATCGTTGGGATTACATGGGATTCGTCGCTGTCTGCTGCATCGCCGAGGTTGAAGAAGAAACAGGCTGAAGCAGGTGCCGTTGCCCAAAATTATTAGTGTGTATGAACGGTTTGTCAAAACATATAATTTCCGCCCTCGCTTTATTTGTGCTTGTCTCGTTTTCGGGGTGTATCGATGATGACGGGTTTAATGACTCTCCGGTAGGGAACTTCGATGCTTTGTGGAGTGTCATGAACCAGCGTTATTGCTTCTTTTCTTATAAGGATGTGGACTGGGACGAGGTATATTCGCGTTACCGCCCTCTGGTGAACGACAACACAGGCGAATATGAACTGTTCGATATAATGTCCGCAATGCTTAACGAGCTTAAGGACGGGCATGTGAATCTGGTCTCCACTTTCAATCAGTCGCGGTATTGGGAGTGGTTCGAGGCATATCCGCAGAATTTTTCGGAGGAGATAGTAAAGCGTTATTATCTGAAGCAGCCCGATTATAAAATTGCCGGCGGTTTCGATTACCGCATACTGGAAGGGACGCAGATAGGGTATATGTATTTCGGCAATTTCTCGTCTGCCGTAAACGACGGCAACCTGAATGAGATATTGCTCTCTTTTGTCGGGTGCAAAGGGATTATTATCGATGTAAGGGATAATGGTGGCGGGCTTCTTACCAATGTCGATAAAATCGTATCCCGCTTTATAACGGGCGATATGGTTTATGCTTATATACGGCATAAATTGTCGCCCGCGCACGACGACTTTTCGGATTACTACCCAATGTCGATAAAGGCTGCTCCAGACGGATATGTGAAGTATTACGGGCCGATAGCGGTATTGACGAACCGAAGTTGTTACAGCGCAACAAACAGTTTTGTGGCGGCCATGAAACTTTTGCCGCAGGTTGCCGTTTTCGGCGACAAGACGGGTGGCGGAAGCGGCCTGCCATTTTCATCGCAGCTTCCCAACGGGTGGAATGTGCGTTTCTCCGCATCGCCGATGTCTGATACCGATTATAAAGATATAGAGGGAGGAATAGAGCCTACGTTCAAAGTCGATATGGAGCCGATAGAAGCGGGCTTGACGCGGGACAATATCATAGATGCGGCAGTGGACTGGATAAATTCGGGTGCGTTAAGGTGATGTTGAACAGGCTTTTTGAGGTTTGGAGAGCGTCTGTGGATGCAGTTTCCTTCTCTATGTCTGTCGTGGAAATAGTGGTCTTGAAGTCTCGGCAGATTGTTTTTTCCATGTTTCGATATTTTTCGTATCTTTGTCCCGCTTTCCGGAGGGGATGCGATGCGCTCCTTTGGAAATAGATTTTTGCTTATTGCGGATGTGGCGTAATTGGTAGCCGCGCCAGACTTAGGATCTGGTGACGTAAGTCGTGTGGGTTCGAGTCCCGTCATCCGCACAAAAGGCACGTAACGTATTTATTGTAGTATGTTTCGTGCCTTTTTGTTTGTTGTCGTATAAGTTCCTCTTTTTTCCGTAAGCATCGCTTTTTTGTCTCTTTTGTCCTTTAATAATCTAAACATAATCTTAATTCTATCGTAACAGTATCGTAGCACGGGCGGGGTAGCTTTGCCGCCGATAATTTTAATGATTGGATTATGGTTAGAAATTTACTTGTCGGTTTTTTGCTGCTCTATGTTATTGCTGCATTTGCCGATGAACGTGTTGATGCTGTTTCGTCTTATGCCGCTGCGGACGATTATTTAGGGCGCGAACTTGTAGTTAACGGCGGTGCGGATGATGCCGGTAATGGTTGGACTTTCAGCGGCGGCGAGTTTTATCGCGGCATTGTTTCTACTTCGTATGGGGCGAGAGGGTTCGATGATGCCGGAATACCTGCGGGAAAGACTTCGTCGGATGCCCTGTTTTACGGAGGAAGGGGCGACTGGTTGTCGGGCGGAAGCGGCGACAAGGCTGCGTCGTATCAGTATGTCGACCTCCCTTCCGACGTGTACGAACTTGTAAACAGCGGTTCGGTGGTGGCCAACATGTCTGCCCTGCTCGGCGGATACGAGTCGCAGAACGATTATGCGCAGGTCGTTTACAAGTTTTACGATTCTCGTGGTGCGGAACTCTCTTCTGTTACTCTCGGGCCGGTAAAGTCGGACGACAGAGGCGGGGCGACCTCGATGGTGGCCAAGAGTGCGGAGGCTATTGTGCCGGCAGGGTGCGTAAGGGTTAAGGTGGAAGTGCAGATTTACGAGCAGAACATGGGGTATGACGTGGATGGTTTTGCCGATGACATAAGTCTGTTTTTAAGTCTTAAAAGCGTTTCCGCTGTTATATCTCCGGCAAAGGATACTTTCTCATACGGGGAGAATGTGTCGCTTGCTTATTCCGAAACCCCTTCAAATTCCACAATATACCTTTATAAGGATAACAGCCTTCTCCCGATGAATACATATATGGAGATAAAAGGCGACCTGCATATAAACGACGGGGTATTTAATGTCGGGAATGCTTTGGAGCCGGGACGTTACACGGCCAGATGTATAAAGTCGGACGGCATACAGAGCGGCAAGGATGTCTCTTTTGTTGTGGGGGATCTCCCTTTTGAACGCGGCGAGATGAACATATTCGTAATGAGCGATATTCACGTCATGCACCCGAGCCTGCTGGTAAGCGACGGGGCTGCTTTTGAAGAGTATCTCGAATCGGACAGGAAACTGTTGCAGGAGAGCGAAACGATTTTGGCGGCAATGGTTGACAGCATACTTGAATTCCGTCCCGAACTCGTTCTGATAAGCGGCGATTTGACAAAAGACGGCGAGAAGGTAAGTCATGAACTGGTTGCGTCATATCTTGAGAAAATAACCGACGAGGGGATTAAGGTTCTTGTCGTTCCCGGAAACCACGACGTCGATAATCCCCATGCACTGATATATAACGGCGATAATACCGAATATGCGGAGACGGTAACACCCGAAGAGTTTGCCGAAATATATGCCGGTTGCGGATATGCCGATGCCGTGTTGCGCGATGCGGCTTCGTTGAGTTATGTAAGCGAGCCGACCGAAGACCTTGCCGTTATCTGCATAGATGCGTGCCGATATGAGGATAATCTGTTTTTGAACCGCGGCGATTCTGCCGACGTGTGTGTTACCGACGGGAGGATTAAGCCCGAAACTCTCGAATGGATAGAGTATGCCGCCGAAAGGGAACGTCATCGCGGACGTCAGGTTATAGCCATGATGCACCACAATCTTGTGGAACATTTCAACCGACAGGCGGAACTTGCCGCTCCTTATGTGGTGGCCGATGCCGACAGTGTGCGTGAAGTGTTTATGAAATCGGGAATACGGGTGGTATTTACAGGGCACTTCCATATTTCCGATATTGCCAAAGGAGTAAGCGACGACGGTTCGGAATATGTTTACGATATAGCAACAGGTTCGACCGTAACATACCCCTGCCCGTTCCGCAAACTTGCGCTTAATGCCGACTGTTCGGTAATGGATGTGGTTTCGGGTATATTGCGCGATGTGCCGCTTGTCGAAACCGGAGGGACGGATTTCGGGGTTTATGCCCGCGACAAAGTAGTCAATGGCATCCCGTCGATGGTTGAAGGGATATTGGTCGATTACTGGGATTCTGTTCAGGCTGCGATAGATGATTATATCGGCGATAATCCGCTTGTCGGGAGCATGGTAAATCTGCCGGAGACTCCCGAAGAGATGTCCGATATGTTGGTGCGTCATCTGGGTGATGTGGCCGGCGAGGTATATATTACGTTTTCGGAAGGAAACGAGCATTTGAAACTTACCGACCGGATAATGCCGGAGTTGGAAGCGGGCATAGACGGAATCGTAAAGGAAGTCGTATCGAGTATAGCACAGGAGACGGCTTCGGATATGGTAAAAGAACAGTTGCTGCCTCTGCTCGACGATGTCGTCGGAAGTATCATTACTAACATTACGGCTTATAATACTACATACGCAAGTCTTAGCAACGACCATTATATATCGGTAGGGCTCGACAATGTATCGGATGATATAGAGAAATATATTATACTTGACTGTATGGCGGAAGATTTGGGTACGATATGCCTGCCGCGCGAGGCATATCCGTATAACGCCGCCATATACAGCGTTGCCGGTGCTGATGACAGAGATGCTCCTTCCGTTCTGTATCTCGACGAGTGCGGCGACGGGGTTCTCGAGGCAGGGAAACCGTATGTGTTCAGAGCTTTGGATGACGGCGATGTGATATTCTCGTACCATGCTTCCGACGCGACTGCCGAAGCCTCTGCCGCATCGGGTCTCAACGGGACATATATCGATGTGGATATAGCCGTGGATGCGAATAATTATCTGCTCGACAGGAGGAGCGGCGATGCGGAATTTTTGTGGTACGCGGCAAAGCCTGATAATTGTTTGCTCGAAAGCAATATGGCTTGGCTGGACATGAATGAAGTGCCTGTTGCCGATTTCCATGAAGATTACGATATGAGCATTGCATTTGCTTCGGAAGAGAGCGGTGTGGAGAGCGAAACGGCTGGCGCGGATGACGGCGAAACTGTTGTGGATGTCTATACGTTGGGCGGAGTACTTGTCCGTTCGGGTGTGGAGCGACGGTATGCCATCGACGGACTTGCTACGGGTATATATATAGTGGGTGCAAACGGAAATTATGAACGGGTCATTGTAAATAACGGCAGATAGCGGAGTCTGTCTGCCGAATGTGTGAGGTCGTCCGTCTTATCCTCTTTCGGGCGGCCTCATACTCTTTTTATGAATCCCTCCGCTTTTTCCGCTGACCCCAGATTTGTTCATGACAAAAATACGATTTTAACGGTTTTACCCCTCAGATTTTTACGTTGTCCCATTTTTTCGTTGCCCCCCCCGTATCACGCGAGGCGGCGTATAAACAAAAAAGGTATCGAAAATTTCTTTTCAATACCTTTTCAATTTTTCTGTGGGCGTTTACGGATTCGAACCGCAGACCCTCTGCTTGTAAGGCAGATGCTCTAAACCAGCTGAGCTAAACGCCCTTTTTGTGTTGCTTTGTTTCTCAAAAGCGATGCAAAGATAAGGCCGTTTTTTTAATCTGCAAAATAAATCGGATATTTTTTTGCAAAAAAATAATCGTGTCCTTGAATATTGTTTTGCGATATTCCTGTATGGTGTTGTGGCTTAGCTTGTTGTCGTAAGATTGTTGCAAGCCGTCGGTGTTTGGGCTGAGATTGCGGTTTATGCCGTTTTGTGCGATGTCGTGTTTTTATTGTGTAATCGGAGTTAAACTGTTATCTTCGCGGTCGTAAATATAATTTTCGATTTATGGAATTTTTACCATTGACAGCTGTTTCGCCCATTGACGGCCGTTATCATTCCAAAACGGCGGTGTTGGCGGATTATTTTTCGGAGTATGCTCTGATTCGTTATCGTGTTTATATCGAGATAGAGTATTTTATAGCGCTTTGCGATTTCGGGCTGCCTCAGTTGAAAGGGGTAACGTCGGATATTTATCCTGCATTGCGCAGCATATACAAATGTTTCTCGCTCGACGACGCCAAACATATAAAGGAGATAGAATCGGTTACCAACCATGATGTGAAGGCTGTCGAGTATTTTATAAAGGAGAAGTTCGACTCAATAGGCGGGCTTGACGAGTATAAGGAGTTTATCCATTTCGGGCTCACGTCGCAGGATATAAACAACACGGCTATACCTGTTTCGGTAAAGGAGGCTTTGACTAACGTCTATTATCCGGCCATCGAGGAACTTATCGAAAAGTGCCGTTCGTATGCCGAAGAGTGGATGAATATCCCGATGCTGGCAAAGACACACGGTCAGCCTGCTTCGCCCACACGTCTCGGCAAGGAGATAATGGTTTTCGTATATCGACTCGAAAAGCAGTTGGCAATAATGAAAGAGATGCCGATAAGCGGTAAGTTCGGCGGTGCAACCGGCAATTTCAACGCACACAATGTTGCATATCCGGGATATGACTGGCGCGGTTTTGCCAATTCGTTCCTGTCGCAGAAACTCGGAATAGAGCGCGAGGAGTGGACTACGCAGATTTCGAACTACGATAATTTTGCGGCTCTGTTCGATGCGATGCGCCGCATAAATACGATACTTATCGACCTCGACCGCGACTTCTGGCAATATATCTCAATGGAGTATTTCAAACAGAAGATAAAGGCCGGGGAGGTCGGCTCGTCGGCAATGCCGCACAAGGTAAATCCCATCGACTTCGAAAATTCCGAAGGGAATCTCGGCATCGCCAATGCCATACTCGACCATCTGTCGTCGAAGCTCCCCGTTTCGCGCTTGCAGCGCGACCTTACCGACTCTACCGTGTTGCGCAACGTGGGTGTGCCTCTCGGACACATGATGATAGCTATTGCTTCCACAATGAAAGGGTTGGGTAAATTGCTGCTCAACGAAGCCGCCATATCTGCCGACCTCGACAATATGTGGAGCGTTGTGGCCGAAGCAATACAGACGGTACTGCGCCGCGAGGGGTATCCGAAACCGTACGAGGCGTTGAAGGCTCTTACCCGCACCAACAGCGTGGTGGACGAAAAGGCGATACACGATTTTATCGCTACGCTCGATGTGTCGGATGCCGTAAAGGAAGACCTTATGAAAATAACCCCGCATACATATACCGGCGTCTGAAAAGCAGATGCCCGTGTAATTTGAACGGAGTCTAATTGTTGATAAAGCAAGCGCACCCCTGCCTGTGTACGGTGGGGGTGCGCTTTTGTTATTTTGTTTGCGGCCGCGTGCATTTACGGCAAGTCGTAAAGACGGATACCGTAACTGTGGGTGGCAAGCGTGTCGGCAGTGTATCTCTTCGGGCTATGCCGTACTGCCGGCCTTTGCCATGAATTTTTCAATATTTACAATGTAGCGCGTGTGGTTGCCGCTGCCTATGATGCCGCTGCCGTCGCTTGCTTCCACGTCGAATACGAGTTTCCTCCCTTCCTGTGCCGTCAGCGTTGCGGTGGCTGTTATCGAGGCCCCGATTACCGAGGGGCGCAGGTGCTTGATGTCCAGTTCCGAACCGACGGTTGTCTCTCCTTCGCCGAGCAGTTCTTTTGCAGCCGTCTTTGCGGCCTTCTCCATAAGTGCGGCCATTGCCGGGGTGGCATATACCGGAAGGTCGCCCGACCCTACCGTATCGGCGGTATTGTCGCGGGTTACCGTTTCTGTTATGGTACAGATTGTGTTCATCGTTTTAGAATAGTGTTAATGTTTGCAGAGTGTCGTTTCCGTCTTCTTTTGTGTCTTCCGGAATCTGATGTGCCTCCTTTTCTTCGGCTTTGTCCTTTTTCGACTCGGCCTTTGTCTCTATAAGCTCTATGTTGTTGCGTATTGCAAGGAGCTCGCTGCGTATCTCCTGCAGCCGTTGCAGTACGTCCATTGCGGAGGCTTCTTTTTTGCGGTTCTCTTTCAACCGCTTGCGCGCCCCTTCGAGCGTGAGCCCTTTTTCTTTGGTAAGGTAGTGTATCAGCTTTATCGTTTCGAGGTCGTCGTTGCTGTAAAACCGTATGCCGCGTCCCGACCTGCGTGGGTTGATTTCTTTGAATTCTTTTTCCCAGAACCGAAGGGCGGTTTCGTTTACACCTATTATTTTTGCTACTTCGCTTATGGAGTAGAACTGCTTTCGTTCGTTGTCGAAATTAGGTCGCGGCATAGTGCGGTTTGTCGTTGCTGTACTTTTTTATCTTACCAATGTCGCAAAAATAATATTTTAGATTAATTTTGCAAACCGGTTTTTAATTTTAGCCGTACCGTTTGCATTTTGCCGTACGGCCTTAACTAAAATTTTATACAGTTATGTCTGAAGTCTTGTCTTCTAAGGAGATACGTGAGTCATTCAAAAAATTTTTCCGCTCGAAAGGGCATGAAATAGTACCGTCGGCGCCTATGGTTGTCAAGGGCGACCCGACGCTGATGTTTACCAATGCTGGTATGAACCAGTTCAAGGATGTTATTCTCGGCAATGCTCCGCGCAAGTTCCCGCGTGTGGCTGACTCGCAGAAGTGCTTGAGAGTCAGCGGAAAGCATAACGATCTTGAAGAGGTGGGGCTGGATACTTATCATCATACCATGTTCGAGATGCTCGGCAACTGGTCGTTCGGCGACTATTTTAAGAAGGAGGCCATAAGCTGGGCGTGGGAATATCTGGTGGATGTGTTGCACCTCGACCCGGACAGGCTGTATGCAACCGTTTTCGAGGGGTATGCACCCGAAGGACTGGAGCGCGACGACGAGGCTGCCGGTTATTGGGCGGAGCATCTTCCCGAGTCGCATATCCTTAACGGCAACAAGCATGACAATTTCTGGGAGATGGGCGATACGGGTCCGTGCGGTCCGTGCTCGGAGATACATATCGACCTCCGCTCGCAGGAAGAGAGGGCTGCCGTGGACGGCCGTACGCTGGTGAATGCAAGCAACCCGCAGGTGATAGAGATATGGAATCTCGTATTCATGCAATATAACCGCAAGGCCGACGGTTCGCTCGAACCGCTTCCTGCCAAAGTCATAGATACAGGTATGGGATTTGAGCGTCTGTGTATGGCCATACAGGGGAAAACGTCGAATTACGATACCGATGTGTTCCAGCCGATAATACAGGCTATCGGCCAGATGTGCGCGATAAAGTACGGCGACAACAAGCAGAGCGATATTGCAATGCGTGTGGTGGCCGACCATTTGCGTACGGTGGCTTTTGCCATAACCGACGGACAGTTGCCGTCGAATGCCAAGGCCGGATATGTAATCAGGCGTATTTTGAGACGTGCCGTCCGGTACGGCTATACGTTCCTCGGACGTCAGACTCCGTTTATGTGCTCGCTGATACCCGTTCTTGTCGATACTATGGGCGACGCCTACCCCGAGTTGAAAGTTCAGGAAGAGCTTATCCGCAAGGTGATAAAAGAAGAGGAAGAGGCGTTTTTGCGTACTCTTGCTACGGGTATGAAACTGCTCGACAAGGTTATTGCCGATGCAAAAGACTCCGGCGCGGCCGAAATATCCGGAAAGGATGCTTTCGTCCTGTATGATACTTACGGCTTTCCGTTGGATCTTACACAGCTTATATTGAAAGAAAATTCGCTTACCGTTGATGTTGAGGAGTTTACCCGCCTCATGCAGGAGCAGAAGGAGCGTGCCCGCAATGCGGCTGCCGTTGAAACGGGCGACTGGGTAACGGTGCGCGAAGGAGCGCAACAGTTTGTCGGATACGACCTTGCCGAGTGCGATACCGAAATATTGCGCTACCGTAAGGTTACTCAAAAGAATAAAACATTATATCAGATAGTATTGAGCAGGACTCCGTTCTATGCCGAGATGGGAGGTCAGGTCGGCGATATGGGCGTCCTCGTGTCGGAAAACGGAGAGAAGACCGAAATAATAAATACCGTATCGGAGAATAATCTCGGAATGCAGATTGCTCAATCGCTGCCGTCGGATGTCGAGGCGTCGTTTGTTGCGCGTATCGATACGGAGAGGCGTACGGCTACTGCATGTAACCACTCCGCTACCCACTTGCTGCACGAAGCGTTGCGCGAGGTTCTCGGTACGCATGTTGAACAGAAAGGGTCGTATGTGTCGCCGCAGTTCCTCCGTTTCGACTTTTCGCATTATCAGAAACTTACCCCCGAAGAGATTCGCCGTGTGGAGCATATTGCCAACGAGAGGGTTAGAAAGTGTATTCCGCTCGACGAGCATCGCGAAGTGCCTATTGCCGATGCCAAGGCTATGGGTGCCATGGCTCTGTTCGGCGAAAAGTACGGCGACAAGGTGCGCGTTATCCGTTACGGTACGTCGGTAGAGCTTTGCGGCGGTACGCACGTGGCAAATACCGGAATGATAGGTATGATAAGAATCGTTACGGAGAGTTCCATAGCAGCAGGTATCCGCCGTATAGAGGCTATTACCGGCGAAATTACGGAAAAGGCCGTGGATGAACAGCAGGATATTATCCGGGCTATGAAACTGCTCTTCAACAATGCTCCCGATTTGATGGCTTCCATACGCAAGACAATTGAGGAAAACAGCGATTTGCGCAAGCAGGCCGAGGAGTTCACCAAAGAGCGTACCAAGAAGTTGAAGGAGAGTATAATCAAAAACATAGATACGAGTTCCGATGTGAAAATAGCCAAGTTCTGCGGTATCGTAATGCCCGAAGTGATAAAGGACATAGCTTTCCAGTTGCGCGGCGAGATTAACGAACATCTTCTTTTTGTCGCCGGCACGACTTCACCCGAAGGAAAACCGCTGCTTACGGTAATGTTGAGCGACGATATGGTAAAATCGGGTCTGAATGCCGCCGCACTTGTTCGTGAAGGTGCCAAACTTATATGCGGAGGCGGAGGCGGTCAGCCTCATTTTGCGCAGGCCGGAGGCAAGGATGCCGAAAAGCTGTTGGCTGCCGTCGAGACAATAATCTCTTCTGCATTGAAGTAGGGGAGGTTATGCAAATATGTTTTTTATAATTACATTTGTCTTCCCGTCGCATGGCGTGTTGCTATATGACGGCATTGCGCCGGGTATGTATAATATTTGTAAATCGTAATCTATAATGAGGAAATGGCGTGTTGAAGATTCTGCCGAGTTGTACAATATCAACGGGTGGGGGCTCAAGTATTTTTCCATAAATGAAAAAGGACATGTCGTGGTAACTCCAAAGGAGAATTGCGCGTCGGTCGATTTGAAGGAACTTATGGACGAGTTGCAGTTGCGCGATGTTACTGCTCCGTTGCTTGTGCGCTTTCCCGATATTCTCGACAACCGTATCGAGAAGATCTCGAACTGCTTCAAAAGGGCGGCCGAAGAGTATGGGTACAAAGGCGAGAATTTTATAATTTACCCGATTAAGGTAAACCAGATGCGTCCGGTGGTTGAGGAGATTGTCAGCCACGGAAAAAAATTCAACATAGGGCTGGAGGCCGGTTCTAAACCCGAACTGCATGCCGTTCTTGCTACGAATGTCGATAAGAATTCGCTGATAATATGCAATGGCTACAAGGATGAAAACTTCGTCGAACTGGCTCTGCTCGCGCAGAAAATGGGACGTCGCATATTCCTCGTCGTAGAGAAAGTCAGCGAGTTGCCGCTTATAGCCAACATTGCCAAACGCTTGAAAATATCGCCCAATATAGGTATCCGCATAAAACTCGCCAGCAGCGGAAGCGGAAAATGGGAAGAGTCGGGAGGCGATGTAAGCAAATTCGGCCTTAATTCCAGTGAGTTGCTCGATGCTCTCGATTTCCTCGAGAAGAACAAGTTGAAGGATTGCGTGAAACTGATTCATTTCCATATAGGAAGTCAGGTTACCAAGATACGGCGGATAAAAAATGCTTTGCGCGAAGCCTCGCAGTTTTACGTGCAGATGCGCAATATGGGCTATAATATAGAGTTTGTCGATATAGGCGGAGGGCTTGGCGTGGATTACGACGGTACCCGCTCGTCGATGAGCGAGAGCAGCATGAACTATTCCATACAGGAGTATGTGAACGACTCGATATGGGCATTGGTCGATGCCTCTAACAAAAACAACATACCGCATCCCAACATAATAACCGAATCGGGGCGTTCCCTTACGGCGCATCATTCCGTGCTGATATTCGAGGTGCTCGAGACGACGCAGTTGCCCGAGTGGGACGATGAGGACGATTTGCCTGAAGATGTACATGAACTGGTCAAGGACATGTTCCAGTTGAGGAATGCGGTAACTTCGCCTCAGCTTATCGAAACGTGGCACGACGCTTTGCAGATTCGCGAGGAGGCTCTCGACCTCTTCGGGCTCGGGTTGCTCGACCTCAGAAACAGGGCTTTGGTGGAACGTCTCTTCTGGAGCATTGCACGCGATGTTTACAGTATGGCTATGGATTTGAAACACCCGCCAGAGGAGTTGAAAAAGATTGCCAAAATGCTGCCTGACAAATACTTCTGCAATTTTTCGCTGTTCCAGTCGCTTCCCGATACATGGGCGATAGACCAGATTTTCCCGATAATGCCTATTTCGCATCTCGACGAGAAACCTACGTGCAACGCCACGTTGCAGGATATTACGTGCGATTCCGACGGGAAAATAGCCAATTTCGTGTCGCAGCAGAGTATAAACAGCCATTTGGCGGTTCACAACTTGAAAAACCAGAAAGGGCCCTATTATATAGGAGTCTTTCTTGTCGGTGCATATCAGGAGATTCTGGGAGACATGCACAACTTGTTCGGCGATACCAATGCTGTTCATGTAAGCGTCGATAACGACGGGTATGAAATAGAGCAGATAATAGACGGCGAGACTGTTGCCGAAGTTTTGGATTATGTGCAGTATAACCCGAAGAAAATGGTACGCAGCCTCGAGACATGGGTTACGGCTTCAATGAAATCGGGAGTCATAACACCGGAGGAGGGACGCGAGTTCCTTTCCAATTACCGTTCCGGACTGTATGGATACACGTATCTTGAACGGGATTGATTAAGCTGCAATGCGTTATTTCATTATATTGTCGTACGACGGGAGTGCATATCACGGTTGGCAAATTCAGCCGAACGCCCTTTCCGTACAAGAGGTGGTGGAAGAGGCGCTTTCCAAAATACTGCGCTTCCGTGTTTCGGTTACCGGTGCGGGGCGTACCGATGCCGGGGTTCATGCGGAAGTAATGCCGGCGCATTTCGATTCGGAAGTTCCGATAGGGGAGAGCGGTGTGTTTCTGAACCGCCTTAATTCGCTGCTTCCTAAAGATATCGCGGCACGGCAGATAGAAGTTGTTAATGCTGAAGCTCACGCCCGTTTCGATGCTCTTTACCGTACTTACCATTACTATCTGGCGGGAAAGAAGGACCCGTTTTCGGAACGTTATTCTTGCCGCTATTTCGGCAGTCTCGATTTTGATGCGATGAATGTTGCCGCCTCATACCTTAAGGAGGTTTCCGATTTTACCAGTTTCAGCAAATTGCATACCGATACTAAAACGAATATTTGTAACGTAACTGAGGCTTATTGGGAACAGTGCGGAGGTAGGATGCGCTTTGTGATAACGGCCGACCGCTTTCTTCGCAACATGGTGCGTGCAGTGGTGGGTACGCTGCTCGAAGTGGGGAGGGGGAAAATGTCGTTTCAAGAGTTCGTCGGTGTGATAAACAGCAAGAACCGTTGTTGTGCCGGGACTTCGATGCCTGCCAATGCTCTGTTTTTGGTGGATGTGGGGTATCCCGACGAAATTTTTAAATACAATCGAAAATAAATTTTGTTGTTTCGCAAGAAACAATTAATTTTGCAGCGCAAAAGCCAATCGGGGTGTAGCACAGTTGGCAGCGCGCCACGTTCGGGACGTGGAGGTCGGAAGTTCGAGTCTTCTCACCCCGACAGATAACGGAAACCGTGTCGAAAGCAATTTCGGCGCGGTTTTTTTTGTCTCCGGCCCGGAGTCATCCGGCGAAAAACGCCCTCTCTCCCCGCCGCACCGTGCCGTCGATCCGACATTTGCCGCTCTTCTCTCTCCCCGTTGTCGGCATGTGCCGTTGAATCTTAGCAGAAACGTAACACAACCGAAATATTATTGCAACAACATCTTTGCAACTTTGAGCCGTCAAGGACAAATACATGCCGTATTATGGAGATGAACAGTTTCGACTACCGTGTAGAGGCCGTTGCAGACGGCGGGTATTTCGCTTATTGCGCCGGCAACCTGCTCTGTTGCGCATACGGCGAAACTTCGGAAGATGCTTGTGAAAGGCTTGAACAAGTAGTGGCCGATTACATGAGCGACTTTTGCATGGTGGAGGAATATTCGTGATTTCCCGCAAGGCGGTAGCCGTCGGCGGAGAGTCCGCCGTGCGGTAAAGGGATTGGAGAAGGCATATTCAAAAAAACGGTTTCAATGAAAGTTCTGTTTGTTATTCAGGGGGAAGGCCGCGGACATCTGACCCAGGCGCTGGCAATGGCCGGGATGCTCAGGCGCAACGGGCACGAGATAGCCGAGGTGCTTGTGGGCAAGAGCAATTTCCGTACTCTTCCCGCGTTTTTCAGCGACGGGATAAAGGCTCCCGTAAAACGCTTTCTCAGCCCCAATTTCCTTCCCTCCCCGTCAAACAGGCGGGTTGCCCTCCTGCGTAGCGTGTGGCACAATCTCTTTTCCCTGCCCGAATATATGGAGAGTATCCGGTTTATAAACCGGCGTATCAAGGAGAGCGGAGCCGACCTGGTGGTGAACTTTTATGAACTGCTTACCGGTATGGCATATCTCTTTTATCGGCAGTCCGTACCCCAGGTGTGCGTGGCGCATCAGTACCTGTTCCTGCATCCCGATTTCGTTTTTCCGGAGGGCAAAGGGGAGGCGGGCCTGTTTTTCCTCCGTCTCTTCACGCGCCTTACAAGCCTGGGCGCAACCGAACGCCTTGCCCTCTCTTTCGCTCCGATGCGCGACGTGGCGTCGCAGAAGATACGCGTAGTGCCGCCGTTGCTGCGCCCCGAAGTTCTCTCGTGCAAGGCCGAAAGCGGCGATTATATTCACGGGTATATGCTCAACGCCGGTTTCAGCAAGGATGTCATGTCGTGGCATCGGCAGAATCCCGATACTCCGTTGCATTTCTTCTGGGACAAGGCAGATGCCGGCGACGAATACAGGGTGGACGACCGCCTGACTTTTCACAAAATAAACGACTCCAAGTTCCTCTCCATGCTTGCCGGGTGCAGGGGGTATGCCACGACGGCCGGGTTTGAATCGGTGTGCGAGGCCATGTATCTGGGCAAACCGGTGCTGATGGTGCCGGCGCATATAGAGCAGGATTGCAATGCGTGCGATGCCGTAAGGCATGGGGCGGGGATTGTCGCCGAAGAATTCGACCTCTCCCGTTTGTCGGAGTTTGCCGGCCGTTATGTCCCGAATACCGCTTTCCGCCGTTGGGTCGACGGGTGCGGGAATGCCGTAATGGCGGTTCTGGAAGAGGTCGTGTACCGACGCCGGTACACCGCCACCGTACCGGCGCTGCGTTACGGAAGTTACATCTGATACCTTCAGTTTATCAATCAATATTATTTCTGCAATTTTGCTTTTGTGTATGCCGCCGGCAGGAATTGTGCCGGCGGCTTTTCCTGTATCGCCCGGTATTGCCTGCGCGGTGCGCGGAGCCGGCATGGCCGACCTTTCCGTATAGGGTGGATTGCGGTAATGGTAAAAATATAAATATGCGGTAATTTTACCACATATTGTTGTATAATTACAACACAACATTTATCTTTGTTCTGTCCAAACAATAGAATGCCGTGCTGCGGTATTGATAACCTGATGCCTCTTTTAATTTCAATAATTTGTTTTTATTGTTTAAATTATCAGTGGTATGAAACGGAGTTGTTTTAAAAAAGAAAAAGAGGAGGATTTTATAAAGGCGTATGAAGAAGAATTGAAATCGTTGGGTGATATTGCTCCGTACTTGTCGCGGGAGGCGATTATAAACCGTGCGTTGCATAGCGGTAAGGGGCGGTATTATATTTCGTTCGACGAAGCTGCGCGCAATGTCAGAAAAATCATAAACAAACACCCGATAAGCTGCAAGAATCTTTGTAAGGCATCCATGTACGAAGAACTTTCGCGCAAGGTGATGGACTATTTGAAAAAAAGACCAAATTCAACCTACCGTGAGGCTCTTTATACTCTTTTGGCGGAAGACAGGGCGTCGAGGTTCTTCTTCGGCGTTCAGACGGCACGCCTTATTCTCGACCGTAATCGCAGTCGCAAACGCAATGTGGCTGTTGCTTGAGAATAGTGTTTCGAGAATGGAAAGTTATTGTTTTACGCTAAAAGAATAGGGTATTGTATATGAAAAAGATATATGTAACGATAAGGGTGAGGAAGAGCGACATATTGAAGGAATTGACACGCAGAACATCATATACCGCAATGTCGGCGGCTCCGGGGGAGGAGGTCAAACCCGGATGGTCGGACAAGATAATTATCAGCAGTGATGAATATGACTGGTGCAAGACTCCCATGGATGAGGCGTTTTCTAAAATCCGCGACGTGCTGTTCGCTTATGCGGCCAACGGATGCGAAGGGGCATTTGTCGATAACGGCGAAGATTATTTGTTCAGGCTTGCCATAGAATCGTCGGCAGGAAGCGATATTCCCCTACATGTAACAAAGCATGTAAAGGAGGCTTTCGTGAGTTATGTGTTGTCGGTATGGTTCTCCGAACGGATTCCGGAGAAAGCCGCATATCTGATGTCGCAGTTCGAAGTGCTGATGTCGATGATACGTGTTTCCCTCTGCCGCCGAAAAGGGCGGATAAGGCGTCCGGTTTCGTATTTTTGACGGGGAATGCAGACAAAATGTCCAATAATGTAGCGTGTTATATCGTAATGACGTGATTGGCATGTTTTTTGAACTACCGAATAAATGTATTAATTTTGTCGCATCGAAACAGATTGCATCGGCCGGGCGTTTATGGTATCGGGCTCTCCCTCCAAAGTCCTTTTTGTGCGGACTGGTAAATTCCGGACAGCCGATGCGCAAAAGGGAAGAGCAGGTGTCTTTTATAATTTGAAATGAAAATTTTGGTTTATGAATTTTGAGAATTTATCTTCTGCCGCAAATGTCTCGAAGACAAATGTGGCGCAACTTGTAAAAAATGTCTATATGTGGATGACGCTGGCTCTCGGCGTTACGGGTGTGGTATCGCTTGCCGTGGCCGGTTCGGAGCAGATTACGCGTATGGTGCTCGGCAACAGCGCAATATTCTGGGTATTGCTTATTGCGGAAATAGGTCTGGTTTTCTATATCTCGGCAAGGATTATGAAAATCTCTTTCGCTACTGCCACGACGCTGTTTATGCTATATTCGGTACTTAACGGTTTGACTTTGTCGGTGCTTTTCGCCGTATATACGAAAGCGTCCATCGCATCGGCTTTCTTCGTTACGGCCGGAACATTCGGGGTGATGAGCCTTTACGGTTATTTCACCAAACGCGACTTGTCATCGCTCGGCAATATCCTCTTTATGGCTTTGATAGGGTTGATAATTGCAACGGTGGTCAATATCTTCTTCTTTAGCGAGACTTTTTATTGGGTAATAACTTATGCCGGCGTACTTATATTCGTTGGACTTACGATATATGACACGCAGAAGATTAAACGGGCACTGGAAGGAATGGAGATAAACGAAACATCGCAGAAACTTGCGTTGCTCGGCGCATTGACTCTTTATCTCGATTTTATAAACCTTTTCCTCTATATTCTCAGAATATTGGGCGACAGACGCTAATTACGATATGCACGGATTATGGACGATACCCCGAAGCAAGTACGCTTCGGGGTATTTGTTTTCGGAGGATACCGGAGGGTTCGGAGGGTATCGGACGGCTTGCATGAGGTATGCCTGATGTATCCTTTATCGTCCGGCGTATAATAAAACGATGATTGCCTGCCGACAATGTTGAACCCGCGGCGTATCGGGATTTGACGATATATCAACCCTCCGCATGTTTTTCTCTTTCCGCAAAGGCAATGAAAGGTGTTTCCGGACAATCTTGTTTAATCTTTTAATTTTAGGGTAAAAATAAGTTTCAAATTTTTTTATTTCAAAATAATAAATTAATTTTGCCGTATATTGCGTGCGAATAGGTATGGTTGTGCGCGCAATATTTGAAATAACACAGGAGAAAAACGGTTCCGAGACAATAACGAAGGATTCCGCACGTTTAATAATGTACGTTTAAGTGAAACATATAATCGTAAACTTTTAATCATCAAAAACAAACTTAATTTATTTCTATTATGGGAACTATCAATTCTGCGCCTAAAAAGGCAAAAAGATTCCGTGGTATTGAATCAGCATTTCTCGTTATAGTTTGCTGCTTCATCGTTGCATTATGCGTATTCATGTTCGTTCTTGGCGACCCTGCCAACTTCGCTGACGGCGATGTTGAATCGGGACACCCTCTGAATATGCTTGGTACTGTTTATAGGGGCGGTGTTATAGTTCCTATACTTCAAACTTTGTTCCTTACCGTTATCGTATTGAGTATAGAAAGAGCAATAGCTCTTATGAAAGCTAACGGCGCAGGCAAAACAACCAAATTCGTTTCCAATATCAAAGACGCTTTGATAGCAGGCGACATCAAAAAAGCTCACGAACTCTGCGACAAACAAAAAGGTTGCGTAGCGAGCGTTATAACTTCCGTACTTCTGAAATATGAAGAAATGGAGAACTCTCCCAAACTCACCAAAGAACAGAAACTCGCTACAATACAGCAGGAAGTTGAAGAGGCTACAGCTCTCGAGCTCCCGTCGTTGAACCAGAACCTCGTGGTTGTCGCTACTCTTACCACCCTCGGTACTCTCGTCGGACTTCTCGGAACTGTGTTGGGTATGATCAAATCGTTCTCCGCTCTTGCAAGTGAAGGTGCTGCTGACTCCGTAGCTCTTTCGGCAGGTATCTCCGAGGCTCTTGTAAATACCGCTTTCGGTATCTTGACCGGTGCTTTGGCTGTTATCTCCTATAACTTCTTTACCAGCAAAATAGACAAAATAACCTATGCAATAGACGAAATAGGTTTCTCAATAGTTCAAACTTACGCTTCTACACACGAATAAACATTTTAACCTATATACATATAGATTATGCCAAGAGTAAAAGTAAAACGTAAAAGTACATTCATCGACATGACGGCGATGAGTGACGTGACTGTGCTTTTGCTTACATTCTTTATGTTGACCTCTACTTTCGTGCAGAAGGAGCCGGTGCAGGTTACTACGCCTAAATCGGTATCGGAGATAAAAATCCCCGAAACAAACATACTGCAAATATTGGTAGAGCCTAACGGTAAAATGTTTATGAGCCTCGATAATCAGGGTGATAGAATGAACGTTCTACAAAATGTAGGCGCAGAGTACGGCGTTGAATTTACCACGGAAGAGATTCTCTCTTTCAAGCTGCTCCCCTGCTTTGGCGTTCCGGTTAAGGATATGAAGGCGTTCCTCAACCTCAAGCCGGACGTGCAGGATCAGGCGCTTAAAGGTAAAGTCAAAGGTATTACAGCCGGAATCCCTTGCGATTCCGTGAACAATGAGATAAAGGTGTGGGTTAAGCAGGCTCGCTCGGTAAATCCCGATTTGAGGATAGCCATAAAGGCAGCAGCCGATACTCCTTATCCCATAATCCACCAGTTGATGTCCTCGTTGCAGGATATTCGTGAGAATCGTTACAACCTTATAACTACACTCAAGAATATCAAAGAGGATGAGTAGTTTTAAAACGTCATGGAGGATAGAATAATATGGCAGAAGTAGAACAGAAAGACGGCAGCAGCAAGCAGAAAAAATTCACCATCCGCGTGGACTTTACCCCTATGGTGGACATGAACATGCTTCTGATAACCTTCTTTATGCTTTGTACGACGCTCAGCAAACCCCAGACAATGGAGATAAGCATGCCGTCGAACGACAAAAACATAACGGAGGAAGATCAAACGAAGGTAGCTGCTTCGCGTGCTATAACAATTCTTCTGGGTGGAGACGACCGCGTATTCTATTATGCGGGAGAACCCAATTACGAAGATTATAATTCCCTCAAGGAAGTATCGTTCAGAGCCGATGGCCTGAGAGCGGTTCTTACCGAAAGGAACTATGATGTTATCCAGAAAATCAACGAATTGAAGCGCGAGAAGCTGGAAACTAATATGTCGGACGAAGACTTTAACAAGAAAGCGTCCGAAATAAAGAACGTGAAAACCGCACCAGTCGTGATGATAAAGGCATCGGACGAGAGTACTTACGAGAATCTTATCGATGCTTTGGACGAGATGCAGATTTGCAGCATAAGCAAATATGCAATAGTGGATATGGCCGAAGGGGATTTGTTCCTTTTGGAGAACTACGAAAGCAAGGGCGGTTTGACAGACCAGATAGACAAGTCTCAATTATAAAAACAGTAACACCTAAAAAGAAAGAACAATGGCAAATATAGATTTAAGTTCACAAGAGTGGTGTGACCTGATTTTTGAAGGGAGAAACAAGGCGTACGGTGCGTATGAAATGCGCAGTTCTTCGCCTAAACGTCATAATCTGGCTACACTTATAGTAGTGGTGGTTGCATTGTTGGCTTTTACATTACCCAAACTGGTACGCAACATGATGCCGGAGAAGGATATGGATATGGAGATGACCGAAGTAACGACACTCTCCAACCTGAAAGAAGCCGAAGTAAAGAAAAACGAGGAACTGAAGCCCCTTACACAGGCTCCCCCTCCTCCACCATTGAAAAGTTCTATAAAATTTACCGCACCGGTGATTAAGAAAGACGAAGAGGTGAGCGACGAAGAGGAAATCAAGTCGCAGGAAGAACTTACCGAAAGCAAGGTTACCATCTCTATCGCCGATGTTAAAGGTAATGACGAAGAACACGGACAGGATATAGCCGACTTTAAGGAAGCTATAAAACCTGTAGTTGAAGAAGATAACAAGGTATGGGAAATAGTTGAGCAGAAACCTCAGTTCCCCGGCGGAGAAGCAGCACTTATGAAGTATATCCGCGACAATATGCAGTATCCTTCCATTGCGCAGGAAAACGGTATTCAGGGTAGAGTGGTTGTACGCTTCGTCGTATCGAAAGACGGTTCCGTTCGTGACGTAACGGTTATGCGCGGTGTAGACCCGTCGCTCGACAAGGAGGCAATAAGGGTTGTAAAATCACTGCCGAACTTCATACCGGGTAAACAGAACGGTCATGCCGTGAACGTTTACTACATATTACCTGTCAGCTTCAGGTTGATGTAAGTCCTATTTATTGTTAAAATATCAGGACTTGAAAAAATATCGCACGTTTGTTCCGTTATATATATGATGGTGCAAACGTGCGGATATTTTCAAAATAGAATAAAAAGAATACAAGATGCATACCGAAAAAGAGAGCGGCGAGAAAAGCGAAACAGAAAAATCGCCCATAGTAATAAATATAGGATACCTGTTCGGAGCTATAATGCTGGTGGTATATTTCGGTATGGCATATTTGCTGCTTCTTACCGATTTGTTTAAAGAAGTCTTTAATCCGGCGTTGAGGTATGCTTTCGGTATCCTTTTTATGTTATACGGCATATTCAGGGCGTACCGCTTTATAAAATACAGAGGTTACAGATAGAATACAGAATATGAAAAAATTATTTCCTCTTTTACTGATTGTTGCCGTCGCCTTTGCGTTTTCATGCAACAGGCAGGGTAATAAACCTCATAACGATACACCGACTTCGGGAGTAGTGATAATAAGTGCCGATGAAACATTCGCTCCTGTTCTCGATCAAGAGATAAACATTTTCGAATATCAATATCCCGAGGCAAGCATCATCCCTATATACACCAGCGAGGTGGAAGCGCTAAATCTGCTTGTAACGGACAGCGTTAGAATGGCCGTGGCAACCCGCGACCTTACAGAAGAAGAGAAAAACATACTCTGGCATAAACAGCTTATTCCGCGCAGCGTGCATATCGCTACCGACGGAATGGCTCTGATAATAAACAAGAAGAATACCGATTCGCTGCTTACCGTGCAGCAATTGAAAGATATATTTACAGGAAAAATCACATCGTGGAAACAGATAAATCCGAAGTCGAAGATTAAGGATTTTTCGGTTGTTTTCGACGACAAGAATTCAAGTACCGTTCGCTTTACAATAGATTCAATTTGCGGAGGAGAACCCCTCGCTACTGAAAATCTGTATGCGCAGGGAGGTAACGAGAAAGTTATCGATTATGTGGCTGAAACACCCGGCGCAATAGGTATAATCGGGGCAAGTTGGATTGGCAACAAGAGCGATTCGACAAACCTTTCGTTTTCCGAAAGAGTCCGTGTCGTAGGTCTGAGCCGTGAGAGTTTTGCAAATCCGGCTAACAGTTACAAGCCTTATCAGGCATATATAGCACAGGAATTATATCCGCTGACGCGGAAAATATATATGATTAATACTGCTTCCCGAATGGGGCTCGTAAGGGCTTTTTCGGCATTTACAGCATCGCACAAGGGGCAGCAGATTATATTGAAGAGCGGTATGATGCCGGCAACGCAGTATGTCCGCATCGTATCTATAAAAGATGAGTAATCGATTGTAATATAAAATTTATCATTATGCGTAAAAGAATTGTTTTATTTGCTGCATTTCTGCTCGCTGCAGGTTTCTCAGCTACCGCATTGGCAGAGAGTTATACCGACGGTATAGACTATTATAAGTCGGGTCAGCCTGAAAGGGCCAAAATAATACTTACCAAAACATTGAACGACCCTACAACCTATAAGGCCGAGGCATATTATTACCTCGGGGAATCGGAATTTGCACTCGGAAATAAGGAGGCTGCCAAAGGCTATTATAACAACGGCGTTGCTTCCGATGCCAACTATCCTTTCAACTATGTAGGTTTGGGTAAACTTTTGCTTGACAATCCTGCAACTCAGAAAGAGGCTTCGTCCAATTTCAAGCAGGCTGTAAAACTTGCAAAGAAAGCAAACAGCGCTGCCGGCGTAAATACCGATATAGCACGAGCATATTTCGAAGCAGGTATGCCCGATTATAAAAAATATCTGAACGATGCTTTGAAATTCGACGACCGTTATGCTCCGGCATATGTTCTTCAGGGCGATATATACGCGAAGGAGAACAATTCCGGCGAAGCAGCAGGTATGTACGAGATGGCTCACAGTTTCGATTCCGGTTGTATAGAGGCGTATGTAAAATATGCATTGCTTCACTATCCCATAAATCCGAGATTCGCAACAGCAAAACTCGAAGAGTTGTTGAGAGGCCACCCCTCATCGGCAATCGCACAGCGTGAGTTGGCAGAGGCATATTTTAATGCCGGTCGTTTTAACGACGCCGTTTCGGCCTACGCACGATATATGGCAAACCCCAACCATTTTGCCAGCGACCGTGCGCGTTATGCTGCTCTTCTCTATTTCGACAAGAAGTATGAGGAATCTTTGACTCTTATCGAGAAGGCTCTTCCCGAAGAACCTGATAACCTGATTCTCAATCGTTTTGCGATGTATGACAACTTCGCACTTGAAAATTACGAACAGGCAGCCGATTTCGGAAAGGCGTTCATGAACAACCCTGCAAATGCCAAGTTCCTTACAAGTCAGGACTATATAATCTATGGCGGCGCACTTAAGAAAATCGACCGTCCCGAAGAGTATGTTGCAGCACTCGAGGCTGCTGTAAAGGCAGACCCGTCGAAACCCGAGGTTTACAAGGAGTTGAGCGATGCTTACGGTTCTGCAGGTCAGATGATAAAGAGTGCCGATACTATGGCCAAATATATGGAGATGATAGAAGACGAGGTTAAGACTGCCGATTTCTATTCGTTGGGTAAAATATACTATCAGGCAGCACAGGATACAGCTCAGGTACTCGAAGAGAGAATCGCTCTCTTCCAGAAAGCCGACAGCCTTTTCACTATCGTTACCGAAAGAGCTCCGGAGAATTATCTCGGTTTCTTCTGGCGTGCACGTGCCAATACAGGTATGGACCCCGAAACTGAAACGGGTTTGGCAAAACCGTATTACGAAAAAGTTATTGCCATGCTCGAAGCTGAAGGCAATACCGGAAGTTCGGTTATCGAAGCATACAGATATATGGGTTACTACTATTACCTCAAAGAGTATGATGCAAATATGAAAGGTACTCTCAAAGGGTATCCCGAGACAAAGAAATGGTGGAACAAGATTCTTGCCATCAATCCCGAGGATTCTATAAAAGACGCTATGTCGCAACTTGATTAAGTCGGGCATTATATAAGATGCAGGGGAGGAGTCTCAACGAGATTCCTCCCTTTTTTTGTGATACAATATTGTAATACGTTCGATAATACTCCCCTTTCATGTAATACGGAGCTCCGTGTTGTGGAGAATTTTAGCGGGGAATACAACGGTCGTGTAGCATCGGTAATGTTCAAGGTTATTTATATTTCATTTTGCCGAAACCGTGCGTATGTATCGTTTTTGCCTTATTTGAATGATATGCCGTATGGAGTTGTCGGTTTATATGCTACGTTCCGGCCTTCTTTGTCGGTTACGTTTGTTATATGGCCTCCTTTTAATTACAGGGAAGGAGCGATGTGTAAAATGTCGAAAAATATTACGTAGAGTAGCGGGACTCTTTTAAGATGTGTTCTTGCCGATATGAGTATTACCGGTCGTGAATAACGAGAGTTCGTAAGGTGTATTGTATTGCACAAAACGGAGCTGTTCCTGTTTCGGGTTATAGTTTTGTCCAGATATACAGATAAGACGGTTGTGGCTTGTGGCGCGGTCAGCGTTTTTTAAGGCGCGGATATGCGTAAGTGGTGGTGGATTGTGCCGTGTCTGCCTGTGCAGGAGAGGGGAAAAAAAAACCGACCCAAGAAATCTTGAGTCGGTCTTTTTTGTTTTGTATCCGGTATGCGATTAGAGTTTGCCTGCGCTGCCGAGTACGTTCTCTATTTTGTGGATATAGAGTTTTTTCATGTTTTCGCGAGCCGGTCCGAGGTATTTGCGCGGGTCGAACTCTGCGGGTTTTGTAGCGAATACTTCGCGAACTGCTGCTGTCATTGCAAGACGGCTGTCAGAGTCGATGTTGATTTTGCAAACTGCCGATGCAGCGGCTTTGCGGAGTTCTTCTTCGGGGATACCGATAGCGTCTTTGAGTGCACCTCCGTATTTGTTGATGGTCTCGACTTCGTCCTGAGGAACTGACGATGAACCGTGGAGAACGATGGGGAATCCGGGGAGTTCTTTTTCTACGCCTTCGAGTACGTCGAAACGCAATGGAGGAGGAACAAGACGTCCGTTGGCATCTCTTGTGCACTGTTCGGGTTTGAACTTGTTTGCTCCGTGCGATGTGCCTATCGATATTGCAAGGCTGTCGCAACCGGTTTTTGTTACGAAATCGACAACTTCTTCGGGACGGGTGTAGGTGTGGTGCTCAGCCGATACTTCGTCTTCCACGCCGGCCAATACGCCGAGTTCTCCTTCAACTGTTACGTCGAACTGATGTGCGTACTCTACTACTTTTTTAGTAAGAGCCACGTTTTCGTCGTAGGGGAGGTGTGAACCGTCAATCATCACCGACGAGAAACCTGTGTCGATACATGATTTGCAGAGTTCGAACGAATCTCCGTGGTCGAGGTGGAGTACTATCTGAGGTTTTTCGCAACCAAGTTCTTTTGCATACTCAACAGCTCCTTCTGCCATGTAGCGAAGAAGTGTCTGGTTTGCGTACTGGCGTGCGCC
>JADIMW010000086.1 GCA_017694415.1 Candidatus Caccoplasma merdipullorum | reverse complement strand
GTTCCCCGGACTTTCGGCATATTCC
Source organism: Candidatus Caccoplasma merdipullorum (assembly GCA_017694415.1). GTDB lineage: Bacteria > Bacteroidota > Bacteroidia > Bacteroidales > G3-4614 > Caccoplasma_A > Caccoplasma_A merdipullorum. The sequence continues at coordinate 8,538 of JADIMW010000086.1, read as the reverse complement.
ACTATGATAATGCTCCCCGACGGAACGATAGGAATGTATGCCGAAGACCAGCAAAACAATGTAACCACCAGTTACTTTATGCGATTCTCGCTTTCGTGGCTCACCGACGGACAAGATGTATATACAGCTCCCGGAGGACAAGAAAGAGTAGAAGCCCCCGTATTTTCTCCCGAAGACGGAACCGTATTCGTATCGCAGGAATCGGCAGTAATAACTATTACAACTGCTACCGACGGAGCCTCGATATATTATACCACGGATGGAACAGAACCATCGGCCGATAACGGAACACTTTATACCGAAGGAGGCATAACGATAACAGAAGACTGTACGATAAAAGCAATAGCCGTAGCAGACGGTATGACCGACAGCCGTATAATATCTGCAACATACGAGTTTCGCGAACCGGCATACTGTACGCTGGAAGGCAACGCTAACCGTACCGACCGTTATCTGTCGACGATAACGATGAATGGAGGAGAAGAACCCTTTTCGATAACGAATATTGAGAAATCAGGAAGCAGGCCGGCATATCACGATCTTACCGCCAATGTATTAAAGGCAGCTCCCGGTTCCGAAATACAACCGAAAATAACGTGGAACGGCGAGTGGATGCACGGATTCATGTATATCGATTATAACGGAGACAAATCGTTCAGCTATGAAATAAATGACGACGGAACCCCGGCCGAAGGCAGTGAAATAGTATCATACACATATTTCAGAGAACCAGACGACAACCAGCCGGGCTTCAACAGCAAAGGAGAGACAACTACGGCGGACAGCAGATTGACCAATGTTCCCTCATTTGTTATTCCCGATGATTTGCCCGGAGGTACATATCGTGTACGTTTCAAAGTAGACTGGAACAATCTCGACCCGTGTGGAGATAACGACATCTTATCGAACGGAGGATGTATAGTCGATTTTACATTGCAAATACCGGCACCCGATTACGTAGTAACAGTAGCATCGAACGAAGAAGATATGGGTATCGTGTATATAGGTACGGAAGGAACGACATCAGCAACTTCCACTTATGAAGGTACGGGAACGCTCGAGCTCACAGCCGTACCTGCTCAAGGATACGAATTTGTAGGTTGGTATCTGGGCAATGCACAAGTAAGTACCGAAGCCGTATATACCACAACAGCCATAACCGAGAACCGCGATTATATAGCACAGTTTGCATTCATATCGGTAACTCCGAGAAGCATAGAAATCGTATCGAACGATGCCGAAAAAGGAACCATTAATGTAATAGAACCGACTGAAAGTGCTGCAACCGGTATTACCCAAACTACCATTACGACCGGAGAAAGAGTAGTGTTGGAGGCAGTATCTAATGGCGAAGACAATTACTTCAAGAACTGGGTAGATGCAGACGGCAATGAATTATCGACAGAAACCCGTTACACATACACAGGAACTGACGCAGCAACCATTAAGGCTGTATTCGCAAGCAGTTATGTAATCACGGTAACGAATACGACACCGTCGTACGGAACGGTTACATTAACCTATACCGAGAATGGACAACTTGTACAAACAGGCGACCGTGTAGATGAAGGCACATCCCTTACAATAAAAGCTACCCCGAGAAGCTATAAAGAGTTGTCGAGTTTGACAATAAACGGAGAAGAACATGTAGCCGATTATTCAGACGGATATACTTTCGTAGTAGAAGGAACGACAAACATATCGGTAACATTTGCAGACGCCAAATATATATTGACCTACAACTGTACAGGAGGCGGCTACATCGAGGTATGGAGCGAATACGATGACTATAATAATCCTGCCGGAGTTAAATACGGATCGGGAGACGAGATATCCAACAGCTTTTTATACATATTTGTATATCCGGAAGGTGGAGAATCCGTACAAAGCATAACCATAAACGGAGAACCTGCCAACCTCGGAGACTTGGAAACATACGGCAATATCGAAGTATCAGTTGAGGGTGATATAGACATAGTAGCTGAATTCACAGGCACAACCACAGGTGTAGAAGATGCTTCCGCCGATGCAGGAATAAAAATCTATTCAGTCAAGGGAGCAGTAGCAATAGACAGCGAAGAAGTAGTTTCAGCCGATATATATACTGCAAACGGAACTCTCGTCAGGAGCGTTTCCGCAATAAGCGGCAACAACCAAATAGCACTCCCGAGCGGATTCTATATGGTTAAAGTTGGAACAAGTACGCAAAAAGTTGTAGTTCCGTAAAAATCGGACAACAATAATCACAATAAAAACCGGCGGGGAGGCATAAGGCCATCCCCGCTTGTTTTATATATAACATTACGCGGGCAGCCAATACGCCAAAACCCTTAAATAACGGCAGCACGTAAAGCCGAAGAATAAAAATTACGCACCATGATACCACGATAAACATATATTTTTATTAAATTCGCAGTCAGAAAGCAAATAGACATACAACCTTTTAAAATAAAGTAATATGCAGACGATTGACAATTTCAATTTTGCCGGAAAAAAGGCATTCGTACGTGTCGATTTCAACGTACCATTGGATGAGAATCTGAAAATTACCGACGATACGCGTATGCGTGCAGCATTACCCACCATCAAGAAGATAATAGCTGACGGCGGTATGGTTATAATAGGCTCGCACCTCGGCCGACCCAAAAAAGGACCGGAGAAAAAATTCTCCCTTCAGAATATAGTAGAACACCTTTCAGAGTTGCTCGGACAGCCCGTAAAATTCGTAGATGACTGCATCGGTGAAAAAGTAGAAGCAGCCGTTGCCGAACTTCAGCCCAAAGACGTATTGGTTCTCGAGAACCTCCGTTTCTATGCAGAAGAAGAGGGTAAACCCCGCGGATTGGCAGAAGATGCTACCGACGAAGAAAAAGCCGCAGCAAAGAAAGCCGTAAAAGAAAGCCAGAAAGAATTTACCAAAAAACTCGCATCGCTTGCCGACGCATATGTAAACGACGCGTTCGGAACAGCTCACCGCGCACATGCCTCCACAGCCCTCATAGCCGACTATTTCGCACCCGAAAACAAGATGTTCGGTTACCTTATGGAAAAAGAGGTAAAAGCCGTAGAGAAAGTGATGAAAGATATAAACAGACCTTTCACCGCAATAATGGGAGGTTCCAAAGTATCATCAAAGATAGACATTATCGAAAACCTTCTCAACAAGGTCGATAACCTTATAATAACCGGCGGTATGACATACACCTTTACAAAAGCAACCGGCGGCAATATAGGAAACTCCCTGTGCGAAGAAGACAAACTCGACCTCGCACTCGACATCCTCAAAAAAGCAAAAGAAAAAGGAGTAAATCTGGTATTGGCAGTAGATGCAAAAATAGCCGATGCATTCAGCAACGACGCAAATACCAAGTTCTGCCCCGTATCGCAGATACCCGACGGTTGGGAAGGACTCGACATAGGTCCCGAATCGGAGAAGATATTCGCCGACGTAATAAAGAACTCCAAAACACTGTTGTGGAACGGACCGACGGGAGTATTCGAATTCGAGAACTTCACACACGGTTCGCGTACCGTAGGCGAAGCAATAGCCGAGGCAACCAAAGCCGGAGCATTCTCGCTCGTAGGAGGAGGCGACTCGGTAGCGTGCGTAAACAAATTCGGTTTGGCCGACAAAGTATCGTATGTATCGACCGGAGGCGGAGCATTGCTCGAAGCAATAGAAGGCAAAGTACTTCCCGGAATAAAAGCAATACAAGGATAATATAAAGCAAAATCCGACAAACATGCAGAGGGCACACGCAACAAACGGCGTGTGCCCTCTGTTTTCCATAATTGCGACACTTCAGCAAAAAGCAAAAACAAAACGCAAACGATATTCACCTCCTCACACCATAATAATACGCCACAGTCGGTCTCAGGCAAAAAGACCCGATAAAGCATACCCGACACTCGCAAACACACGCAGCAAAAATCATACTGCGGCAAATATCGGCAAAGTCCTGCCGGCAGAACAATGCGCAATAAGGCATATAACCGTATCGGCCAAAACCGTAGGCAAAGAAGAAAACTTATAAAAGATGATTATATTATGCGCGGTTGTTGTAAATTCTATTTACAAAACCGAAAAACTTCCTTTTACCCATTGCCGCAGATTCCTCTTTTGCCAAATCCGATAGCAAATTATAGATGCGACCAGCAAAGTCCCGAAGACACAAACACTGCCGAATACCCCCTTCAACCCGAGCATTGTAGTCTGACGAATAACCTCGTTGTATAAATTAGGCAGATAAAAGTCCGGGACAAACTCCCTTATTCTGTCAATATCTCCCGTTATCAGGCCCATATTGTCCTGTTGCCGGTATCTTAGCCACCGATTAAGAATAGCCGTACCAAGCGGAGTTGCGAGGCTCGTGCGGATAAAACCGAGGACACACAGCGACTGGAAAAAGTGTTTAAAAGGTATATGCTTTGCAATATATATTGTCAAAGCAATATAAAGAATCCCATGAGCCACCCCTTTCAGGAAATTCGGCAAACACTATTCCCGCACCGGCAAGAATTCCGGCAAAAGAAAACCGGTTAAGAGAAATAACATTCAACGGGTCGAAATTCAAAATAGAAGTCAGGAGTTTGTTCTGCAATACCGACGATGTAGTAAGGAACAAGCACAATAACAAGAACAATACAAGCACCACCGGAAACTTTTTATATCGGAACACATCAGCCGGAATATACGGACGGTGAATACTCGTCATCCTGTTAATATTCAACAGCAGAGCCATAACGGCAACAACAATGCTGGTACGGATATAAATACTGTCGAGCCAGTCGTAATATTCGCCGTAAATACAGACAAAAACAATAGCGAACAGCATGATGCCCCACAAAGCACAGCCAATCCAATCGACATTGATAAGAGGCACCTTACGCATAACCCTTATATGGCGGGTAAGACATAAAACACACAACCAAACGGCAATCAGCAGCCCGATAACCATCCAGTGCATATAACGCCAATTGCCCCAGTCGCTTATATAAGTGCTTGTAAGACCCGATAATTGAATACTCTCAAGCACTATTATATATATAAACGGGTAGAAAACCGAGAAGTTCCCTTCCGGGGTAATAGTAAGGCGCATGTTTGAAAAACACTCAAACGTTCCCCACATACGGAAAAAACCCGACAAGAAGCAAGCAACCGTAAGCAGCAGCATATTGTTGGTATGCATGGTTATAAGGTTGCAGCAAATAAGAACCGGGCATACCGTCATAAGGATAGTGCGGGTGGTAAAGCGGCGTTTGAAGCGGAAAAGAAGAGGAAATATCAGCGTCGTTCCGATAAACGAAGCATATCCGGCCATTACCACACAGCCACAAGCCCTGTATTTATGTCGCAAAATCAAAACAAACGTACAGTACAGTACAGACAACAAACATCCTGCAAGCGGAAGCCTTAATACGCAACCTCAATTATAAAAACGTTTTCCAATCTAACTTTTTGCCGCATTGCGGACAATACTTCTGGTCGAGAAATATATTTGCTCCGCAACTGCATACTCTTGCCGACTCTTCATCGTTAATCTTGCGCATCAATTCCCTGTGAACAGGCGTATCGTTTCGTTTTACGATGTCGTAGCCGAGTTTCTTCATCAACTTGATAGTCTCAAAAGCCATTTGGCGGTCGTATTCCTTTTCCGATTCCGGCAGCATGGAGTAGGGGAGCATGTCAGGATTCAGTTTCTTTTCATCGTCCCTGAATTTTCCGTACGACCATCCCTCCTCCTGCCTTTTATCCGCCCAAACCTCGTGTGCATTCTCAGCTATCGCCTCGCGCAGGTCTATCAGGTCGGAACTCAACTCAACGTCATCCAAATCAATAGGACGTGGATTATATTCAAAATCCCTCCCCTTTACCTTCGCCATATACGATTTCGCTTCGCTCCATGCCTTTTCAAAAAGCTGTCTGGAGTATATTGCCGGCTTTTCTCCCACAGCAGGATTATAAAGTTCCACTTCCGTTTCCGAGATATTAAGTACCACAACAGCGTGATAAGATATATCTTGCGAATCCACCCCTTCCAGTTTGTTGTTATCAACAACAACTATAACATCGTACTTGGCATTCAAGGCGCGACAAATATCATCCGTTACAGCCCTGTAGCGTCTAATAACAATCAGATTCCTCTGTTCCAGCAACCGGCCTATACTATGAAGCGGAGTACCTTTTTCTCTCAACCACCTGTTTTCCTTAGCCTCTTCAGGCAGCGACGAATAGTCGAACGCAATTCCTCTGTTTTCCAATATGAAGCGTTCACATTGAAAATCGCAGAGATTCCCTTCGCTGTCCGCTGCCATTGCCGTCATGGGAATAACATCTATATCTTCCTCGTCATACCCCATTATAGCATCCAACTTTTTAGACAATATGTATTCCTCTTGCAGATTCTTGTCTTCAGCTATCGATTTTATAATCATCAATGACTCTTCGGCATTTGTCTTGCCCTCGTCGAAAGCTGCCAGCAATTCTTCAGATATCATATTCCTTTTATTAGTTTTCATACTTGTTCATATATTTAATGGCAACTTTAACAAGAGAAGCCAAAGCCCGTTTTTTTATATTATATAAATTGGCAACAGTGATACCCATGACAGCAGCAATTTGTTCAGGGTCCTTATCTTCGATTACCAAAGTTCGCAGAACCGCTACATAACGTTCGTTGTTCATAAGCAGGAACAAATGTTCAAGATCTTCTCTGGCGTCGATAGCCGAAACGGCATTATTATAATCGGCAATACCCGTTTTATCAAATAGAGGTTCTTCGCTTTTGTCATCTATCACTTTTCCCGCATCTTTAATATCTTTAAAGAAGCGTATTACCACCTTTTTAAGCCAATATCCGAATGTGCTGCGATTTTGAAAAGATTTAAGTTTCTCGGCATCATTTTTCATCAGATAAAGGTAGAGTTCGTTAATACATTCATCCTCGTCCACGTGGTAGTCGAATATAAGGGCGATGGCGCTTTTAAAAAGCGGCCTGTATTTATTCAAGAAATAGTCCGTGATTCTGTTGTCACGCCTAATCAACCCGTCGATTATTTCCTTATCCGTCATCTCTAATTCTGTTGTTTTTCATTATTTGCCACATCGCTGAAACTAAGTTCCACGACAGCCTGGTCGAAAGGAATAGTATAACCGAACTTGTCGGCCAGTGTTTCGCAGTCCACAATACACGGATGTATCCGTTTTCTGTAACACTTCTTCACACCGGGAATAAAACCGAGCAGTTCCATTTTTGCGTTCCAGCGAAGATGCTCGCAATAGTTCAGGTTCATAAGCAATACGGAATCGGATATTATTTCATGAAAATCAGAATGCGTAGAGAGAGCACGTTTAGTCAAGACATGCCAAACGTTCGACTTGTCCTGCTCTTCCTTATACATTACTTCAATATCATCCTCTTTTGTATTGCGTTTTATATATTTTGAATTTTCCAACTTGTAAACCCTGCGGTGCAGCCACAATGCGCGCCCTTTATCATCGGCCGACATTCCGGGAACGTTGTCAATCTCTTCGAACTTCGCAATCTCGGCCATGCAACCGCCAAGTGCAGACTCTACCGTTTCGATTCTTTTTCCGCTCTCTGGAGCTTTGTCATCCCTCACCCTTAATGCCGCCAGTTCCTCATTATATCTCGGAATATCCACCTCTTTTAAATTACGTATATAATTCTTTTCGTAATTGTGGTAGAACCGTATTGCGTGTTTCTCCAAAACATCCGCCGACAAAGTCTCATATTCAAAAATATCCCTGTCCGCGCCGAAAGGAACAATAAACTCCGATACCTTACGTAAATAATCCGATTTTTTCACATCCTTTAAGCGGACGAATATTTTAAACAACTTCAGGTCTTTCCTGTATCTGTAAGCGAACTCGTACAATTCGGCAGCCAAAGACAATCCCACCTCATCATCCCCGACGGCAATAACCACGTAATTCAGCCTTTCGATGATTAGCTGCAGCTTTTCCCAGAAAACGGTAGAATGAGTGGAAGTATTCTCCCACCAGTCAATAACATCCGTCCCCTTTGTCTTAAGAGCAGGCGCAACATTTAAAAACGCAGCTTTCATCCCGTCCATGTTTTCATCCACGACATATATGGTTTTCCCATTCTCCGTTCCGAAGTCATCACAAACAAAAGAACCGAATTCATATAAAAACCTGAAAGCATCACATCCAGTTTCATTAAACCCTATAATCATCCCCGTAAAATCGGTTTTAGCCACACCGCGTTCAGTATCGATTTCCACAAAACTTACAGGATGATTCTTTACGTTTTTCATCAGTTGCATAACGGACAGCGAAGAAGAATCGACGAGGTATATTCTGTCTTTAAGCCCCCCGTGTCTAAGCAGTGCCGAGTTGATATTGTTTTTACGTGCGTGGCAGTAACATCTGAAATTCTTATACAGTTCGGGCGAATCGTTTTTGTCCAACGATTTAAGAGCCAAAACGGAAGAAATATTGTCCGACTCGTTTTCCGACAAGAAGAAAAACTCCACTTTCTGCCGGGCTGCAAA